>NZ_JADQAH010000055.1:0-1232 GCF_022129225.1 Psychrobacter sp. Ps7
CCTAAAGCAACGATGGCGTCAAAGCGATCAGACTCAGCGGCACGTTGGGCAACCAATGGCAATTCAAAAGCACCAGGTACACGGATTACGGTGATGTTGCTACCCAATACACCGTGACGTAGTAGCGCATCAATTGCGCCATCTACCAATGATTCAACCACAAAACCATTAAAACGACCGACGACGATACCAATACGAACGTCTTTGTTTTGATGTAAATTACCATCGATATGAGTCACGTCATTGCGCTGCTGTTGTAGATTTGACATAAAAAATCCTTTGCCGAATGGGCTTTTAATTAAAATGTAGGCATAAATAATGCGCTAAATATATCGCTAGGTTCAAATGGCTTATTATCCGTTAGATAATCAGTTAAATGAACGAAAATAAGTGGTTAGCGCTATGATAACATTTTTTTCTGTTTTATTTGTACTTTACGAGCGTACTATAGACGCATTTGTATGCCTTGCGCTGCCATATAGGCTTTGGCTTCTTGAACCGTATACTCACCAAAATGGAAGATGCTGGCAGCAAGGACGGCATCGACGCCACCTTCTAACACCCCTTCGGCTAAATGTTGCAGATTGCCGACGCCGCCTGAAGCAATAACAGGCACATTGACGCGGTTAGTGATTTGCTTCATTAGTGCCAAGTCATAGCCTTTTTTGGTGCCATCACCGTCCATCGAGGTGACCAGTAATTCACCAGCGCCCAGTTCAGCCATTTTGCTCGCCCAAGCGACGGCATCGATACCCGTTGGTTTGCGACCACCATGGGTAAAGATCTCCCAACGCGGCATGATAATGCCATCAACGTCAATATCTGCAACGCGTTTGGCATCGATAGCCACGACGATACATTGGTTACCAAATTTCTGCGCGGCTTCACCAACGAACTCAGGCGTAAATACTGCTGCAGAATTAATCGCGACTTTATCCGCACCTGCATTTAATAGATTGCGGATATCAGCGATTTTACGCACACCGCCGCCGACAGTTAATGGCACAAATACCGTTTCCGCCATACGCTCAACGGTATGATAGGTGGTATCGCGCTCGTCATTGGTCGCAGTAATGTCCAAAAAAGTAATTTCATCAGCGCCTTGTTCGTTATAGCGTTTTGCTACTTCGACAGGGTCGCCTGCGTCTTTGATATCAACAAATTGCACGCCTTTGACCACACGACCATTATCAACGTCCAAACAAGGAATGATACGCTTTGCTAACATAGGG
>NZ_JADQAH010000055.1:1332-15406 GCF_022129225.1 Psychrobacter sp. Ps7
CACACGACCATTATCAACGTCCAAACAAGGAATGATACGCTTTGCTAACATAGGGACTTTCGCCTTATAATCAATTCATTCTATAAGCGCTAGTCTAGCAAAATCACCGCCATCTCAGGCAGGTTTTCGCAAGATTATTATGCTTTTAGCCAAAGTTTGCTCATGCACGGTACAATCACTGTCATTACCGTCAATATTTATCCTATTTACCTTCTTTTAATTGCCATAAGTGAGATGTCATGTCCGTCTATACCCAGTTAACCGATGACCAGTTTGCCGATTTTTGCCACCGTTTTGGCGTGTCATTCGCGCGTGCCATTCCGATCACCCAAGGTATCAAAAACTCTAACTGGTTTATTCAGACGACTGACGATGTAGATGGCGCACACTCTTATGTATTTACCTTATTTGAAGAGCGTCCACCAGAAGACATCGAAAAGATGGCGATCATCTTAAATCAACTGGACGGTAAGTTACCGGTCGCTGCGCCGTTATCATTGCTTGATTTAGGCGCTGATAGCGCAGAAAAAGGCTATGTCATACGCTATGACAATAAAGCAATTACCTTAGTGCCATGCCTAGCAGGCTCGCATCCACAGCAGACGACGCAAGCGATGTGTCATGAAATTGGTGCTGCTTTAGCGATGCTGCATGAGACATTGCAAGCACTACAACCTGCGGAAGAATATGGCGTGCCTTTATATCCATGGAGTGATGTGCGCGACCGTGAAAGGCAGTTTATGCCAGCTGACGAAGCCAAATTGATGAGTGATATTTGGCAGTCTTATACCGATTTGCCGCTTGCCACTTTGCCAAAAGGCTTATGTCATTTAGACATGTTTGCCGATAACACGCTATGGGACTTATCTTTAAATAATAGCCAAAAAGGTGAAGCGCGTCTGACTGGGTTGTTAGATTTCACCGAAGTTAGCGTCGAGCATTATGTGATGGATATTGCCATTACGATTAATGATTTTTGTACCACGTGGGGCGATGCTGAGCAAGGTGAGTCGGTGAATTTTGACCGCAGTAAAATGGCGGCTTTCTTACAAGGTTATGAGTCGAAACGCATGCTCGGTGAAGATGAAAAACGCGCTTTACCAGTGATGCTCGCAAAAGCGGCGGTGATTTTTTGGCTATTACGTCTCAATGTTATTCACTATAACCGTACCGAAGGACGTACGGGCGATAATATCATGGTCAAAAATCCTGACCTGATGAAACGCCTTGCCGCTTATCATTGGTCACATGTTGAAAAAGCGCAAAGTACCGTATTTGTACTAGAGCATGCACGTTATAAAGACGATGATAAAAATAACGATGTCGAAGATTTTAAGATAATCGGTGTGTTTGCGACTGAGCAACAAGCACAAGCTGCTATTGAGCAATTAAAATCACAATCTGGCTTTAAAGATTATCCAAACGGTTTCCATATTGATGCTTATCCGTTAAATCAAATTAATTGGTCACAAGGTTTCGGTTGCTAATAGAATGATCGCAACGAGTTATATTTATAAATATTTAAAAGGAATTTATCATGACCGATCAAGTTGATAACTGGCACAAACTGGCACGCTACGACACCAATATGCAAGGTGAACTGCATGCCAATCTGCTTCGTAACAATGGTATTACGGTGTCTCTGCAACCGCTGAGCGCAATGCCGGGTATGAATTCTGGGATTGTTCTGTGGGTACAGGATACTGATTTGGCGCATGCACAGCACATTTTGGCGAATATTGATACCGACGGGGCAACGCCTTATGAGGTGTTTGATGAAACGTCTGCTGCCAAAATTAGCCCTACTTTAAATCCTGCACAAGACGACAATAACGGCGGTGAAGTATAAATGTGTCAACTCCTAGGAATGAACTGTAATACCCCAACCGATATTGGTTTTAGCTTTGCAGGGTTTCGTCGCCGCGGTGGCATGACAGACAGTCATGAAGATGGTTTTGGTATTGCTTTTTTTGAGCGTAGCGACTGCTCGAATAATGACAGCTCTAATAGTGACAAACCAGAGAATGCTTCAACTGGTCTACGCTTATTCCATGACAATCGCCCAAGCCATTTATCGCCCGTGGCTGATTTGGTTAATAATTACCCGATCAAAGCCATGAACGTCATCGCTCATATTCGTAAAGCGACCCAAGGGCAAAATTGCTTGGCAAACACCCATCCCTTTGTCCGTGAAGTGTGGGGCGAGCAGTGGGTATTTGCGCACAATGGACAAATGAATAGCGAATTTATCAAACGTTGTCAGCGCTTGCAAGACAACGGCAACGCCTCGCATTGCCAGCCAGTCGGTTCAACCGATTCTGAGATGGCGTTTTGCTACCTTGTTAATCGCCTAAAAAGTAGCTTTAAAACCCGTCCGGATGACAAAACGCTGTTTAACTTTTTGACCACTCAATGTCGTTATTTATCTGCCAATGGCTTGTTTAACTGCTTGATATCAAATGGTAGCTGGCAATTGGCTTATGCGGGTAGCTTATTATTTTATCTCACGCGTCAAGCGCCGTTCGGTGAAGCGAAGTTGGCAGATGATGATTTAGCGATTAACTTTGGTGATGTCACTACAGACACGGATAAAGTTACCATCTTAGTCACTGTTCCGCTCACTGAAAATGAAAAATGGCAACAGTTAGCCGTTAATGAGTGTCTGATATTCCAAGATGGTGATGTTATTTATAAAGACAGCCCAAGTCAGCGGAAGTTTTTGACAATTGAGGAAGGAATTGCGGTGGCACGGGCGGTTGGAGCGAGTGTTTAGGAACTGGGTGAAAGGATAATATGAATGAACAAAATCAAAGATTTTTATGTTTTAAGATATTCTATAGTAAAAGAGGACCCAGTACTCATTGAAACACCACCTCTTCCAGAGGTCAAAGGTAATACTATTTTGCCAGCTCTTTTACATAGTCATCAATGGGAGGCAAGAGGAATAATCTACCAGTTCATTGGATTCTCTAAAGAAACTATAGACGATTCCGACTTTTATGTAGGCAAAATTGCTAAATTAAAGACAACACAGTTAGGGGTAAAAATTTCTGAAGATATAGTTGAGAAAGAAACAGATGACTGGAAGGCGATCATATTAATAATAGATACTAAGAATCAATTTATTTTCGCTAGGAAAAACTCATCGTTCGGTGATGTTTCTCACATATGTAAGTCCATACAAAATGGAATTAATGAAGTTGTTACTCCTGAGTATAACCATAAAGTCTTTGTAGAACCTGTACCATCTAAGGGTAAGTTTTGGGAAATCGTTAATAATAGCGAAAAGATTTATAGAGTAGAGCTAGTGATGATTTCTCCAAATATTATGGAGACAGATAAAAGGGCGCGAGATGCTCTTGAAGACTTAAAGAATTTATTCAATCAAGATACTACTGTAATAGAAATGAAAAATGATGCTGGAGAACTTATAATTCCTCATGATCCCATAGATATGTATATTGAGTACATAGAAGAGGGTGAAGGTAAATGGGAGTTAATCACGAACTATAATAAAACTAATCGTAAGAAAAAATTTAATAGCGATGGAACGCCAGAGGTTTTAGATATTGAACATATAGATAAGTATCACGAAGAACCGATGGATAAAAGGCAGTTAGAGTTATATGAGATAAAAATATCACGTACGAATCAGTTTCTTTTAAAAGTTAAAGACTATATCGAGGATAAAGTGAGAAAAAATTGAAAACAATTCTAATGATTCTAAGCGTAAGTTTATTAATACTAGTTTTTTCTAGTACTTTAGGATGGGTTTCGATTTTTTGTAAGAGTTTTGAAGGTTTGTCAGTTTTATATGGTGCAATGACCGCTGCAACAGTTACTATATCATTAGCACTATATAACCATGTAGATACTATAATTAAAGATATACCTGAAAAAATTAAAGATAACAATGAATTTTTGTATGTAAAGTCAATCGATAGTTTGACTTTATTAAAAAAAGAAACTTTATCAAATGCTTTTTTAGCAGTAGTTAATATTTGCCTATATTTTTCAGTAAGAAGCTTAGAGTTCTTTTCATGTAATACTGAAAGCCTATTAAGCTATATAAATTTACTAGTATCAATATTTACATTACTTGCTTTTATTTATATGATATTTGACCTCATAAAAGCATTTCAAGTATCAGTTGAGTACCGAAGTATTATTAAAAAGGGGTGATTAGTAAGCGTATTTACTTCAAATACACCCCACAACACCGCTTAAACTTCTCTCCAGACCCACAAATACACGGCTGCTTTTGCGTCACAGAAATTGAAACAGTCGGATCCAAAAAATACCAACGCGCCTCATTATTGATTTTGTCTGTCACCTTCACAAAGGCAGACAATTCATGATGCGCCTGCACTTTCTCTTCTAAAGTACTTGCATTATTAGTTGGCTTGAAATAAGCCTTAAACTCAATTTGCGCATGGCGTTTGCCTAGCTTTTGCGTGTGCGCTACGATTTCTAATCCTGCCCAATTTGTCTCTTTTGCCCACGATTCAATCGCGTTAATATCAAGCAATTTTTGCTGTGCAGGTAGAGTGGTCTTGATGATATAGTCTGGCCTAATCAACACAAACGCACTATAGCGCGTGCGCATGAGACGTTCGGCTGTCTCCGCTTTTATATCATCTGTTTTGCCAACCTCACCATTACAAAGAGCATCATTATAAACAGCCTCATGATAAGGCTGACAGCAATCTTTATATAGTAGTGGTGAGCTGATAGCGCTTGATGATGGATGAATTTGGCAAGGGCAAACGTGTAGATTAGGTTGCATGTTTTATTCTCATTTTCGCTTGGGTTTTACTGCTTTACCGTATCTTTATCGCAGCATGCTTTTTATCAGTTCTGGCAACATGCCAACTTTTAGCTGTGCCCATGGTGCTGGGTCGCGCAGCTGCTGCCAAAACGCATCAAACGGCGGGGCAAAATAGACTAACATGGCGAGCAGTGTATATAGCAATAAATACCACCACTTATCTTTAGGCTGATAAAACTTCATCGCTGTACCTGATGAGCGCTTCATTTTCATATTCGATAAGTTAACACTATATAGCTCGTCCAATGTCAAATGCACTAGCGCGCCACCGAATAAAAATAAACCGTAAAACCAGCTTGCCGTTAATGGGAGGTGCAAGACGTAGTAGCTTAAATAAGTCAGCCCCAAACCCAAAATTGCCATATAAGGCACGGAGTGAATCACGCCGCGATGCACAGTCATGTTGGTAAAAATAGAGAAAACCACATAACGCATAAAGCCGTAGCCTGCTAGCCATAATGCAATCAGGGCAAGCAAACTCAGCTCACTGCGCCAATGCATGACCAAACCAAAGGCAAAAATAAATGAGGTGATATTGAAACCAAGTTTAATCGGTGTGGAGTTATCAGAATCCAAATCAGGCAGCAGCCCACCGATGGTGCCGAGCGCCACGCAAACTAAAAATCCCGAATCATCAATCAATCCCGCTTTATAAACCGTCAAACTGAGTGTACCACTGACCATAAATGCAACATTCAGGTGGGTGTTAAAATTTGCCATAAAAACTCATCAATAAGTAGCGCGCGAAACGATTGTTTCGAGGCGTTTGCCTAGCGGTAAAAAAGCGCACCATAATAGCATAGCGCAGCCAAACATCTAACAGATAAGGCTCGTATGCCGCGACTGGTTTACCCACTACCTTTGATTCTAATATTTCTTTGGAAAATATATTGATACTTAATAATAGAACGTTAAACCCTTGTTACGTTTACGATTATGCCACGATTTGACAACGTCTAGACGTTAACAAAGCGCCGCCGTTTTGTTATGGTAAAAGAGCGTTATTGTTAAGTCCTAAAGGGTCGCTTAGCTATTTTGTTAACTCAACTTTATATTCTACTGTGTCAAATAATAATGATTTTGAATACAACTCGTACAATCATCTATCTAGCCACCAATCCTCAGTATTAACCTATAACCGTTTAGGCTTAGGATTTATAACAACGATAAGGAAGCTACCATGAGTGATATTTTTAATGTAAAAGACAGCATTACGGTCGATGGCAAGGAACATGCCTATTACAGTTTGCCAAAGCTGACCGAAACTTTTGAGCACATCAGCAAATTGCCATTTTGCATGAAAATCGTCTTAGAAAACCTATTACGTAACGAAGATGATGGTCAATCTGTCGGCAAAAATCATATCGAAGCCGTTGCCAACTGGGATGCAGGCGCAGAAGCGTCAAAAGAGATTGCCTTTATGCCAGCGCGTGTAGTCCTGCAAGACTTTACTGGTGTGCCGTCAGTTGTCGATTTGGCAGCCATGCGTGATGCCGTGGTTGAGCTTGGCGGTAAAGCTGAGCAAATTAACCCCTTTATCCCAAGTGAATTGGTTGTCGATCACTCTGTACAAGTCGATGCTTATGGCCGAGAAGATGCACTAGACTTGAACGAAAAAATTGAATTTAAACGTAACAATGAACGTTATGAATTCCTGCATTGGGGTCGTAATGCGTTTAAAAACTTTGTGGTCGTACCACCAGCGACGGGTATTGTGCATCAAGTTAACCTTGAATACTTAGCTCGTGTTGTAATGGCTGCTGATGTCAATGTTGATGGTAAAAGCGAGTTGACGGCTTATCCTGATACGGTATTTGGTACTGACAGTCACACGACGATGATTAATGGTATTGGCGTGCTTGGTTGGGGTGTCGGCGGTATTGAAGCGGAAGCGGCAATGCTTGGTCAACCGTCATCAATGCTGATTCCACAAGTGGTTGGCTTTGAGCTAAAAGGTAAACTCACTGAAGGCGTTACCGCGACAGATTTGGTATTGCGTGTGGTTGAAATGCTAAGAGCGCATGGTGTGGTTGGTAAATTTGTTGAGTTTTATGGCGAAGGCTTACACAGTATGCCACTGGCAGATCGTGCGACGATTGCCAATATGTCACCAGAATATGGGGCGACCTGTGGTATTTTCCCGATTGACCAAATGGCGATTGATTATTTGCGTCTATCAGGTCGTGAAGAAAGCCAGATTGAGTTGGTCGAAAAGTATGCTAAGGCGCAAGGTTTATGGCACGATGCCGATACCCCCGCGGCAACTTATTCAAGTAAATTAGAGCTCGATTTATCATCGGTACAGCCTGCACTTGCCGGTCCGAATTTGCCACAGCAGCGTATCAATCTATCTGATATGCACGAAAAATTTGGCGAAACTTTAGAAAAAATGACCAAAGACCGCAAATCAGAAGTCGAAGGCAAGGTACGCTTTGATGAAGAAGGCGGCGAGCAAGAGCAAGCGGATAGACTCTATGCTAAGCCTAATGTTTTCTCTGACGTTAATATCGATGATAAGAGCCATAAATTGCGTGATGGTTCTGTCGTTATCGCAGCGATTACCTCATGTACCAATACCTCCAACCCTGCGGTGATGATTGGCGCGGGCTTGGTGGCGAAAAAAGCCGCTGCAAAAGGTCTAAAAGCCAAGCCTTGGGTCAAAACTTCATTAGCTCCCGGTTCGAAAGTCGTCACTGATTATCTTGAAAAATCTAAGCTAATGGACGAGCTTGAAAAAACAGGCTTCTATTTAGTGGGTTATGGTTGTACCACTTGTATTGGTAACTCAGGACCGCTCTTAGAGTCGATTGAAAAAGGTATCGAAGAAAAAGACTTAGTCGCTGCTGCCGTGTTGTCAGGTAACCGTAACTTTGAAGGTCGTATTCATTCGCACGTAAAAGCCAGTTATTTGGCGTCACCACCACTCGTAGTTGCTTATGCGCTGGCAGGTACGGTTGATATTGACTTAACGACGCAGCCTTTAGGACAAGATCAAGATGGCAAAGATGTCTTCTTAAAAGATATTTGGCCAACGTCAGATGAGATAAATGAGCTGATTGCCAATAATATCGATGCGGATATGTTCCGCAAAAACTACGGTGAAGTGTTTGACGGTAGTGCCGCATGGAACGCCATTAGCTCAGCCGATAGCCAGTTGTATCCGTGGAGCGAAGCGTCTACTTATATTAAAAACCCGCCGTTCTTTGATGGTATGACCATGGAGCCAGAAGGTATTCCTGATATCGAAGGCGCACGTATCTTGGGTCTGTTCGGCGATTCAATCACCACTGACCATATCTCGCCAGCGGGTAATATCGATCCAGATTCGCCAGCAGGTAAGTACTTGCAAGAGCGCGGTGTGATGCAAGCCGACTTCAATAGCTATGGCTCACGCCGTGGTAATGACGCGGTAATGACGCGCGGTACCTTTGCCAATATCCGTATCAAAAATACCATGATGGCTGGCAAAGAGGGCGGCTATACTTATTACTTCAACGGCGATAGCGCCACTCTACAAGACGGCAAAGAAATGGCCATCTATGATGCGGCAATGAAGTATAAAGAAGATAAGCGTCCGCTTGTAGTCCTTGGCGGTGCAGAATATGGTTCTGGTTCTAGCCGTGACTGGGCAGCGAAGGGTACGATTTTGCTTGGCGTAAAAGCAGTATTGACCAGCTCGTTTGAGCGTATTCACCGCTCAAACCTCGTCGGTATGGGTGTACTACCATTAACCTTTAAAGACGGTGAAAATGCAGAAACTTATAATCTAGACGGCTCTGAAGTGCTTAGCATTACAGGTCTAGATAATGGCGAGAGCAAGACCGCCAAAGTTACGGCTACACGTGCCGATGGTTCGTCTGAGAGCTTTGATGTCAATGTCATGCTACAGACGCCAAAAGAGCGCGAGTACGTGCGTCATGGTGGTGTATTGCACTATGTGCTACGTCAGTTAGCTGCTGAGAGCAAAAACGCAGCGTAATAGTCAATTGAGCTTAGTATGACAAAAAGCCCAACCCCAGTCAAAGTAGGGGATTGGGCTTTTTTATGGACTTTTCTTCTGCTTATATTTATCGTCTTTACCAATCTCAATTAGTTCAGCATATATATATCTTAATTTACTCTCGTTAACTGAAAGCTCTAAACCTGCTTTATCAAACAATATACAAGTAGAAAGTATAGTGCGGTAAGCTAATTGAAACGGATTAAAATCTAGTGGTAAGCTATATGATTTATATAGACTTCGAGAACCGTGGACCAAGTTTGATCTGAGGTCATATATTTTGCTCAAATCACTCTTCCATCTATCTAGATCACCATGATAAACAGCAATGGTACAAGCTATACGATTACAGAAATTATTTGTTATATCTTTATCAGATAAAGTGACTAATCTTTCCATCGCAGTGACAAGTTTAATAATTTGAGAGTTTTCATTATTATCTTTTGCTGCCTCTCCAAACCAGTAGAATGCGTCAATTAAGCGGTCTGCTAAGCACTCTTTGCTATTGATAGAGCTTGCATGATTAGCAAGCTTGCTTATAACAGTTCCTATATCAGACTTTAAGTCTTCTTCGAATAAATCCCAAAATTCCTTTAAATCCTCATTGAACAAATATAGTAGAGTTCAGATAAAACCGATACAACACATAAAAACTAATCAACTATTTAGATAAACCATGACTTATTCAATCGACTATCGTAAACAGGTTCTTTCTAGCATCGATAATGGTCTGACTGTTAGAGAAGCTGCTGCTTTTTACACGCTTAGCACCAGTACTATACATAGCTGGAGACAGAGCTTAGAGCCTAAGAAAGGGCGAGATAAAGCCCCGACTAAAATACCTGATGACGCTTTGCTTCAGGATGTCAAAGCGTATCCTGATGACTATCAATATGAGCGTGCAGGTCGATTAAACTGTAGTAAGACGGGCATTCATCATGCTTTAAAACGATTGAACATCAGTCAAAAAAAAGACACTAGAACATCCAAAGGCCTGTCCGATAAAAAGAGCTAAGTATCTCAATTATTTGAGTGATTATATGATTGAAGGCTATCCGATTGTTTACATGGATGAAAGTGGCTTTGAGCATGAGAGCATCAGGCCTTATGGCTACGCACCGATAGGTAAACCTTGTATCGATCGCTACAATTGGCAAGGTAAAAAACGTACCAACGTCATTGGTGCCCTGTACGAAAGAGTACTATTTGCACTTGATTACTTCGAGAAAAACATCAATGGAGATGTATTCTATAATTGGTGCAAGTACACGCTAATACCGAGCCTGAAAACCAAGTGCGTAATCGTAATGGATAATGCAAGCTTTCATAAACGCGTGCAAAAGCTACTTAATAGACACGGCCATCGCCTGTTATTTTTACCACCGTACAGCCCTGATCTGAACCCTATTGAGAAAAAATGGGCACAGGTGAAGTTTCTACGACAAGGGTGGATGGAGAATAATCTGCCTAAACTGTTTCATGATATGGGCTGTATCGATTTTATATTAAGCTGACTATAGGAGCCTTCAATCCAGTAATCATCATTGCTACTAGCTATATAATGAGTAGTATCTTTATGAAAAGGATGATTCAACAATATTATTTGATCGGCTTTATAGTGATAGGATGTGGTGAAAACTCTAATAACACCATATATGAAATTTGCGACATTCTCTGCTCTGTGCTTACTAAGATTACTAGAGCTCTCTGGTATAGGTATATGTAATAGACAATTGAAGATATCTTCATTACTCTTTATAAAGAAACGATAATGGTCATCCTCTTTGACTTTAGCGTAAATGCTATCTTTATGAATTATTTTTAAATTCCCAATATTTATTTCTTTTTCAGGGCTCAAACCAACTGCATTAAACGGAAAGAAGTAAGTAATCTGCTTCCTACTTCTCTTCGCTCTTTTCTGTGCCCTTGCGAGTAATTTCATACAGCCGGGTGAATCAAAACTACCATTATTCTTTAAATGTATATATATGGAGTTTCTAATCTCAGTTTCTAAATCAAGTACTGTTACACCTTCAGTAAGTCTATATTGCCTTTTGGCTATATTTTCTAATACTTTCTGAGCAGCTGATGAAAAATTGAATTGGATTAACGTGTGATCAATTTCACCTATGTCTTGGGGTGGTTTTAAAGAAGAAACTATACAATCAATATCATTGTAAAAATCACTTTTATATAACTCAGGATCTAGTCTAGATAATTTATTAAGTCTTATTGCTTCAGTTATAATGAAGTTCAAGTCTTCAATATCTTGATTAGCAGCGCTCATAGATTTATACCTTAGCTAATATGGATGACTAGCATGCCTTAACCCACATAAATAATTTAAAAACGTTTATTTAACCCTTCTCAGTCAACAGCCTAATTCCCAAGCCAATAAATACCACACCGCTTATCTTGTTTAAAATGGCTTCGATAGAGGGCTTTTTTCTCAGGTTCTCACTGAATTTTGACGCCAATAATGCTAAGCATAAGCACCATATAAAGCCAGTGACAGCAAAGGTCAGTCCTAAAATGACGAACGACACCATGCTATAAGCATAACTGGCATCGATAAACTGAGGGAAGAACGCCAAAAAGAATAATGCAACTTTTGGATTAAAGGTATTGGTGAGCACACCTTGCTTATATATCTGCCAGTGATCTAAAGGCTGAACGGGCTTTGGCTTCTCGTCATCCTGCAAACTCGCGGCTATCAAAGGCTGTTGTTTACTTATGAGCATTTTGACGCCTAGATAGCACAAATAGCTGGCACCAATATATTTTACGAGCATAAATGCCGTAGGGGAGTTAGCCAGCAACACGGACAATCCTAGCGAAGCCAGTAGCGTATGCACCAGAATGCCTGAAGTAATACCCAACACAGAATAAAACCCTGCCGTTTGCCCCTGCGAAATACTACGGGTAATGATGTACATGCTATCCGTGCCTGGGGTCAGGTTTAACAAAATAGCTGCCATGATAAACCCTAGATAGTTCTCAATCCCGAACATGGTTAAAACGTCCTTGTGTTAAGCCTAAAAATTTTTACGTTATAAAGTATTTATACATTCTATAAAATTCTTATAGGATTGATGGTAGCGAGGATCTTACGGGTTGGCAATAGAATAAATCATTCAATAAATACTGATATTAAAAACCATAAAGCAGGTTATGGCTTCAGTCTTTATCAAAATCAATAAAACGTAAATATCTTATAAAATCGCAGATACCGCAATGTGAACTCTGATAAGATATCAGAGATTAATAAGACATTTGTTGATAATAAGGATTTAAGATGAAACGTTTGGCTTATACCATTGCTGTATCTGTTTTGGCCACGACGGTTGGGATAAATGCCGCGCATGCCGAGAGAGTTTGCAAAGTAACAGATCCGACGGGTACTCCATTAAATATTCGTGATGAACCTAATGGCAAGGTTATTAATAAGCTGCGTAATGATCGCGAGGTGTATGTCACAGATACCACTTATGATAATAAAAATCGTCCGTGGGTATATTTAGAAGGCTATTACAAGGGCGAATACAGGCATTGGGGCTGGGCGATTAGAGAGTTTGTCTCTTGTTATGATCGTTGATATATTAATTTCAGCTTATCCAAACTATAATGAACTGGATATAACAAAACCAATAGACATAAAAAAGCCCAGTCACCGTATGATGACTGGGCTTTTTTATTGTTCGCTTACTAGTCTAATCTGATGCTAAGCAAAAGTGCTAATAAGTGACGCCGAATAGTGGCGTCCCCAGGGGGATTCGAACCCCCGTTACCGCCGTGAAAGGGCGGTGTCCTAGGCCTCTAGACGATGGGGACGCATAGAGTGTTATAACCAATGGTTACAACGGTATTTCACAATATCAGATAGCTTAATAAATAAGCATTGCCTAGGTGCTGATATCGTCCTACTAGCGAGTATTTATGATTACGTTTCAGTAGTACTGAGCGTTGCAATAAATAGTATGGTGGAGCTAAACGGAGTCGAACCGTTGACCCCTTGCATGCCATGCAAGTGCTCTACCAACTGAGCTATAGCCCCTCGCTAAGAGTGTGCGTATTTTATGCAAGACCGGCAGTCCTGTCAACTACTATTTTAAAAATAATGCATAAATATTTGAAAAAAAGCGTTTAAAGCTATTTTAGCTGCTTAATATGCCCAAATTAGCGTGGATTTTGCTTAAGAGAGATCTCTTTGATGGCTTTATCGGTGAAAAACTCTTCTTCGCTGCCATCAGAAAAGATAATAGCACTGCATTCAGTCGGTATGTATTGACCGCCTTTTTCTCTGACGGTTCTTATACCTTTAAAGCCAGTGATGTCAAACTTGCTTAATTTGTCTAGATTATGATTGGTATAACCACAGTAAGTAGTATATATCCATTTCAAATCTTCGAAATCTTGACCCTTTGTCAGGGTAAGCTGTGCATCATAAAGCTCTTTTACGATGGCGTCATAATATTTCTGTGCTTCTTTGAGCGTGTTAAAGACATAATCTTTGCTTTCTATCGTGACGGTTTTGGCGGCCATGTTAGCATCCAGTAAATATTCTAATGTAGTTTGGATTATCGAATTCATAATACTTCTCTTTCGGTAAAGCTATTTTTACAACTATAATTTCACCTAATGATAGTTAGTCATCTTTGACATAGCTAGGATCTCTTCTGCATCGTGGACAAATTATCTCTACATCACCTTCATCAGTCCATACAACTCTTCGTAAATCATCAGAAGGCCATGTGATACCACATATTGTACAATCACTTTCTATATCATCACTATATTCGTTATCGCAGTAAACGCACCGATATCCTGTTTCACTATTCTTTTCAGGTATCATGCTATCACTAGAGCATTCTACACAATATATTATTTGCTCATCATTAGGTGAATGACTCTCGTACCTTTCAAATTCATGGCTCTGTTTGTGGCGTTGGAGTTTTAGAATCCCCTTTATTTTTCTCAAATATGATTCAGATTGTAGAATACGCTCAGCTTGTAGATTACTCTGAGCTTGACTATTTATAAGCTGGTTCAATAGTATTCTTGTTTCACCTGCCTCCTGCAAAGTTTCTTCTGAAACACTCGCTTTTAGGTAATCTCTAGAATATTTAAGGAAAAACTCTGCGTCATACATTAGAAAATTTTTGACTTCTGCATGGTTATACATATCATCAAGTATAGTCAGTTCTTTTTAAATAAGATACAATCGTTTTAAAACAAGCGAAATGGCA
>NZ_JADQAH010000056.1:0-14476 GCF_022129225.1 Psychrobacter sp. Ps7
AATGCCATGTCGGACAGCTTAAATTTGGATAAAATCAGCCAGACTCTAAAGGGTTAGGAATGGTTAATCTGTGCCTAAATCGTTATAATGCCAATCTTTTACCGCCTATTTCCAGAAGCTAGCCCACTATGACTTGTGAATTTTCTATCAAAACCTTTGATGAGCTGACCTCAGTTGATCTCTATCATATTTTAAAAGCCCGATCACAAGTGTTTGTGGTTGAGCAAAACTGCGCTTATCAAGATATGGATGAGATGGACTTTGATTGCCTACATCTTATCGCGCATCAAAACGAGGCGTTGGTAGGCTACTGCCGTATCATTCCGCCTGAATTTAATAAATTAAAATCCAATCTATCGGTCGCCGACCCTACGATTAAGACCAATCATACTGCTATGCCTGCCATCGGTAGAGTGCTGGTATTATCAGAGCACAGAGGTGAAGGTATCGCACGGCAGATGATGATTCATGCCATTGCGCACTGCCGTAAAAAATATGGTAAAAAGCGCCCGATTATACTCTCTGCACAAGCCTACTTACTCAGCTTCTATGAGTCCTTGGGGTTTGTACCTGAAGGCGATCATTATCTCGAAGATAACATAGAGCATGTAAAAATGGTTCTATACGTTGCCAAGAAAAACAAAGTACAAAAAGAGCGTACTGAGTCTGCCTCCACAACGAACAAAGTATTAAGTTTTTTGCTGTTTATCATGGCGGCTTTATTTGTGTTAGGTCTGCTATATTTGATGATTTAAGCGCGCCGCAAGGTTTTAATTTTAACATAATTCAGTTTGGTTGTTTCATATTGAGTATGCTACTTTTAAATGATGGCTAATTTAAAAAAATGACCGAGATAATGGGTCAAGGAAGTAGCACACTCAAGGAAGAGGAGACAACCATGTCAAATGATAATTCAGATACAACAAATTCAAATAAAAATGATGCAACGGTAGAAAGCAATGTCCGTCCAGAATATGACATTGAGATTCAAAAGATTACTGATTATGTGCTTAATTATTCGATAGATAACGACTCCCCCAATAGCGCAGATGCTTGGAATACTGCGCGTCATTGCTTGATGGATACGCTTGGCTGCGGTCTGCTTGCGCTACGTTTCCCTGAATGTACTAAGCATCTGGGTCCTGATTGTGCCGATCAGCTCACACCTAATGGCGCGCGCGTCCCGGGTACAGCCCACAGACTAGATCCTATCAAAGCCGCATTCGATATTGGCTGTATCGTGCGCTGGCTTGATTATAATGACACGTGGCTGGCTGCTGAATGGGGACATCCTTCGGACAATTTAGGCGGTATCTTAGCGGTCGCCGATTATATCAGCCAACAAAGTGTCAGTCGCAATCATCCGCCATTAACCATGCGTGAGGTGCTCGAGGCTATGATTATGGCACATGAGATTCAGGGTGTAATTGCACTGGAAAACTCATTCAACCGTGTGGGTCTTGATCATGTGTTTTTAGTTAAATTGGCCTCTACCGCTGTGGTCGCCAAGCTCTATAAATTGCCACGTGAGCGTATCATGGCTGCCATCTCGCAGGCGATCGTCGATGGTCAGGCGTTGCGTACCTATCGTCATGCACCCAATGCCGGTAGCCGTAAATCTTGGGCGGCAGGCGACGCCACCAGTCGCGCAGTACGCTTGGTTGACATTACTCGTCGCGGTGAAATGGGTATCCCTGGGGCACTCTCTGCACCGCAATGGGGGTTTTATGATGTATTGTTTAGCCATACCAATAAAGACTTAGCCCTTAAACCTGCAAACGAGCGCCGTTTTACTTTCCAGCGTGAGTTCGGCAGTTACGTGATGGAAAATATCTTATTTAAGTTAAGCTTTCCTGCCGAGTTTCATGCGCAGACTGCTTGTGAGGCCGCTGTTATTTTACATCCACGCATTGATGACAGAATCGACGATATTGAAAAAATTGTCCTGACGACTCATGAATCCGCGATTAGAATCATCTCTAAAGAAGGCACATTGGCCAATCCTGCTGATCGCGATCATTGTTTGCAATATATGGTCGCGGTGCCTCTGCTCACTGGCGATTTAATGGCAGAAAATTATGAAGACGATTATCATGCACAGCACCATGTTTTGATCGATGGTCTACGCCGCAAAATGATCGTAGAAGAAGATGCGGGTTATTCAAAAGATTACCATGACCCAAGCAAGCGCTCGATTGCCAATGCTATTCAGATATTTTTTAAAGATGGTAGCAGTACCGACAAGGTTGTGGTCGAATACCCTATCGGACATAAGCGCCGCCGTACTGAGGGCTTGCCAATATTAGAAGCCAAGTTTCGTGCCAGTTTAGCAACGCGATTTATCGACAGTCGCTGTCAGGATATTTTTGCGCTTTGTAGCGATCAAACCCGCTTAGAGCACACACCTGTACATGAGTTTATGGACTTGTTTATGGCGAATTAAGCATTTGCCTATTTGAAAATTACCTTTATCTTATCAATAACATAGGGCGTGTCATTGTCTTTAATATAATGACAACGACACGCCTTTTTTTATTTATTAATAACTAGCTTCTAAAAACTACCAAGGTATGGATTCCCCTGCCCAGTCAACAAAACTGCCTGATTGCAACGCCGTCATACGGTTAAGCACTTCTAATAAGCATTCTGCGCTGTAGGCTGGCGAGAACAACTGACCTTCAGCCACATTACCTTGAAAAGGGGCTGATAGTTGCGTATTTACCGTTCCTGGCTGCATGACAACCACACACACGTCTTTAAGCGAGCGACTCCATTCAATACTCAGGTTTTTCATGCCCATATTGAGCGCCGCCTTACTCATGCGATAGCTATACCAGCCGCCCAGCTGGTTGTCACTGATACTGCCAACACGTGCAGATATCGTCGCAAAGATTGCGGGCTTGTCATTACTACGCGCAGATTTGGCTAATAGTGGTCTAAAATGCTTGGCAATAAGCAAGCTGGCTAAGGCGTTCACTTGCATGTTTTGTAAAAAGAAATCAGTCTCAACCTGACGCAGCGCTTTTTCTGGCTGCTGCGTCGCCGTATGTAATAACCCTGCACAATTGATAATCCAATCAATATGAGTGGTTTGCTGCTGAGTAACCTCGGCTGCTTGCTCGATACTTTGTTCTTCGCAGATATTCATGGGTATCCAATGCAGATTGTCAGCCTCAAAATCAGGTACATTGCGATGATAAGTCGCAAAGACATGGATACCTTGTTTTCTACCATTATCAGTATTCGCATTCTCATCCTTATTGTCACTGGCAGTGCCATTTACTAATTGCTCAATCATCGCTCTACCAATGCCGCCTGTACCACCAACGATTAGATATGTTCTGTTATTCATGATGATTCCTTTTTTGGATTCTCTTTAACAGCGTTTTTTCACCCTCTGTTTTTTTACACTATTGTCATTATCATTTTGTTCATTATTCATTTTGGCTGATTTTTATTGTTTTTACCATGATAAAAATGCTTAATAAATGTTCATTTTTTAACATTTGGCGAAGGCGTGTCCTCATATATACGCTACAATAATCAAGAATTATCTCCTACAAAAACGCCTTTATATGGATGTTATCGCATTATGCTATCACCCCAAGATCAATTGACTGAGTTGGTACGCACACTTGAGACGCAGCAACATGTCTTTGCCACTGACCCTCTACTTATCACGGAAAAACTACAAGGTGAGGATGGCAAACCCATTCAAAAATTGCACCGCCGAGCCTCACGTATCGATAGTAACGGTGCGCTGGCACGAGTATTGGGCAAAATTGACGGGCGTATCAAAGGCATTATGGTGGTCATGAGCGTGGTGTGGTGTCTCTCAGGATTTTTAGGCTTATTCACCTTACTACAGACCAATGTGGTGAATTTCTTTTATGTATTGGTTTGCTTGCTGGGTTTTCATACCATTATGCTGTTAGGCTGGCTGGTGATGACCCTGATTAATCAAGGCAAGCCGTCTTCGAATTGGTTTGCCAATTTTGTCAGTCCCAGTTATCTGATACGTGGTAAAGACGATATTACCAAGGCGGCAGTCGATTTGTACGAGCGCCAATTACAGCATAGCGGGATGCGCTGGTATTTGGGACGATTTAGTCATCAGTTATGGCTGGCAACGTTGACGGGCATGCTGCTGGCGATTATTTTCCTGTTGATTGTGCGTCAGTATAGCTTTAGCTGGGAGTCGACTTTACTATCCGATCAAGCGCTAATTACTTTGACACAGGTACTTGGCTGGTTACCAAGTATGGTTGGGTTTGATGTGCCAGATAGCAACGCTATTGTACAGAGTCGCTTGGTGACTGATGCTATGCCATTGACTGTTGCGCGGCAATGGGCAGGCTTATTGGTTGGTAGTTTACTGATGTACGGTATTGTACCAAGAGCGATTGCTTGGGCGTTTTGCGCATTGATGTTCCGTCGTAAAAAGATGCGGTTGGACATCAAGCAGCCCTATTATCAAAAGATTTTAAGCTTTTGGCAACGTCAGGTGGTAGATGCTGATGACTTTAATGAAGTGCCCGTTCCTATTGCGCCAAAAGCAGCCGTCAGCGCTGGCAAGAAGCTGGTTGCTTTGCTTGAGTATCCAGCAGAGCAGGATAACTGGTGGCTTGCAGGTCTGGATGCCAATATTAATAATAGCGAGATAGAGAATTTCGGTATCGTTGATGATCGTGACGATATGGCACGTTTGAAGACGTATTTAGACAGTCACCCAGTGCAGGTCTTACTTGGTATTCATCATAAAGCCTTACCTGACCGTGGCACGCTACGCAAACTTGATCAAATCGCTGCTCACGCCAAAGATGGACTCATCGTGCAGCTGCTGAGTGATGCAAGCGCTTTAGACTTAACCAAGCAGGTTGCAGACAATCAAGATGTTCGTTATCAGCAGTGGCAAACCGCACTCTCTGCCCGCAACATTGGTCTAGTGAATAATTGATTAACTAGCCAAACTGGGATTATCAGTTACTTAAGACAAATGGTTAGTATTAATACCGAAATAGCACACAATTTGTTCTACAATAAAAGCCACTGTATGTTTTGGTCATTAATAAATATAAGACGATATTATGAATAATGATAATAAAAAAGAGAGTTATGAACACAATAAGCCTGCTGGTCTCTTTGCAGATAAGGCTTATGAGGCAACCTCTAATACCGCAAACAGCACTTTAAAATCAGCTGTAACTGAGTCAGTGGAAACTCAAGACAATCAACCTTTATCAACTGAACCATTAACAACAACGACAAGTATGACAAGGAAAACCATCGCCAGTGGTGAACCGCTAAAATTGGCCGTCGTTGGTCATACCAATACGGGCAAGACATCCATACTGCGTACACTATTGCGTGACGTCTATTTTGGTGAAGTCAAAAACGAAGCCGCAACTACCCGTCATGTAGAGCAAGCCAAATTAACAGACAGCCAAACGGGCGAAGTGTTGGTGGTATTGTATGACACACCGGGTTTAGAAGATGCGTCAGGATTAATGGATTGGTTAGAGGACAATACCGCCAGTCGGCGTGATGGCATTGAGCGTTTGCAGCAGTTTTTGGCAGCAGATATTGCCCAAGGTGGTGATGCCTTAAGTAGCAATGAGGACTATAGCCAAGAGGCCAAAGTGATTCGGCAGCTGCTGGCAAGTGATATGGCCATTTATGTCGTCGATGCACGTGAGCCAGTACTCGGTAAATATAAAGACGAGTTAGCTATTTTATCTTGGGCAGCGATTCCTGTTATGCCGGTATTTAATTTCACTGACGCTCAAGATGCCAATATAGATGAGTGGCAGACGATGCTGGCAAGACGTAATTTGCATATTTCTACACGCTTTGACTCCGTGGCTTTTGAATTTGAAGATGAAATGCGCTTATGGCAGAATTTAGCCACCATGCTTACCCACTCTGAGATGCTTGAGCAGTTGATGGCACGTCGTACTGAAGACTGGGCACAGCTTTATGATGAGGCTAACATTATCATTGCTGATTTTTTAATCAATGTTGCTGCTTTTGTTCGTGAGATTAGTGAAGATGATGACCCAATGCCAGTATTACAGCAAATGCAAGAGGCCGTGAGACAAAGTGAACGGGCGATGCAGAACAACTTGCTCAATTTATATAAGTTTTATGACAATGACGTAGCAGCAACCCCACTTGAGCTACAGGCCTATCAGCAAGACCCGTTCGACCCTGAGCTGCTAAAAAGTTACGGTATTCGCACCACTTCTGGCGCGGCAGCTGGCGCGTTATTAGGTCTTGGCATCGATGCTGCAGCACTTGGCACTACTTTAGGATTAGGTGCTGCCATTGGCGGTATCGCAGGTGGGCTGTTATCTAATACCAGTAGTATTGCCGATAGAATCACTGGGGTAAAACGTTTGTATATCGACCCTGCTACTCTAACCTTGCTGGCCACCCGAGCCATAGATTTACTCACGGCCCTACGTCATCGTGGTCATGCGGCAACCGATGCCACGCAATTGCTGTATAAAGGTGAGAAATCCAGTATTGAACAGTCGTTAGATGACGAAAGCACCACTGTCACACCATGGCCAACACATAAATTGCCCAGTGAGCTAAAAAAAGCTCGTGGTAAACCGCAATGGTCATCACTCAGTAGTGGTAAGTCTGAACAAGCGCAGCTATTACGAGCAGATATGGCATGGTCGCTGGCAAGTAAGCTACAGTCATATAAACCTGAGTAATTATCGTCAAGTTTGACTAAAGTTGTAGATGTTATTATTTAAGTACTGGTCGCAATAGAGCACCTAGTGCAACAGTACCGCGTACGTCCGTTTGCTGCAAATAAATGGGATACAGCGGATACTTGGGAAAACTTTGCTCAATATCTTGCATTAGCTGTTGCTGGCGCTCAGCACGACGCTGCCAAAACGTATCGGACTGGGTCGAATCTATTAACTGATTGATAACGATTGCGGCTGGCATAAGCTTACTGTCTTCTAACTGAGCTATCGCTCGCTTTGTTTCAGCCAGTGGCAATACATCAGCCGTCATCACTAATACAATGGCGGTTTGTGTACGGTCATGCAGTAGCAACCCTGCCTGACGAAACAGCTGTTTGCGTTTCTCTAGTACGGATACTGCTTGCTCCCAGCGATCATTCCTCTTTTCAGCAAACGGATTGGCTAAATCATTGTCATTTTTTTTCTGGATTTTTTGCTCATGACTACCCAAATGATTTGCCACTGAGCGCAGTTTTGCCTGCCGCCGCTGCTGCGCTAGCAATCCATCCGTCCATGCCCCCATCATTTCAGGCAGCACTAATAAACGCAGTGTATGTCCCGTCGGTGCGGTATCAAAAATAATATGCTCATAGCCGGCATCTGCTGCTGCAACCAAGTGCTGGCACATAGATTCGAGCATGGCGGCTTCTTGTGCGCCAGGTGCTGATTTTGATAGCCGTAGATGTTCGCGAATTTTTGGCATCATGTCTGGGTTTGCATAGGAAGTAATGGTGCGTTCAACTTGGGCAAAATGCTCATCGACGATGATATCAGGGTTTAGTTCAATAGCATCTAGACAAGAAGTTACTGCTGTTTTTTGGTTTTTTAGTGGGACGTTTAACACATCGCCCAAGCTGTGTGCTGGATCGGTCGAGACAATCAGTGTCTTTTTGCCATGATTGGCATAATAGCTGGCAAGTGCGGCGGCAGTGGTGGTTTTACCGACACCGCCCTTGCCACCGATAAATATAATCGGCTGCTTTGCCAGTTGCTCTACCAATGCGGGTAAAGGGTGTGATGCCATACTTGTATCTCATTTTTATGAATTCAAAGGAAACTAGCAGCAACCTACGTGGTCAAAAGGGCATCTATCCATACCCATTCTGGTATGCCATTCATGGAAGTTTTCTAAAAACAAAGGCTGCAACTCTAATGTATAAAAGCTTGCCGGATTGTCGATACCCAAGCTTTCCGCAAACATGAGTAGCATGAAAAAATCTTCTTCATCACGTGCGGCACGTGCCATCGTCTGGCGATAAGGCGCATGATAAAACTCGTTTAACCCAGCCGCAAACCGTTGCCACCATGGTTCAATATTTTTTATAGGGTTTGTCATATCTGCCTTTTCCATAATGACCCTTATTTTGCGTATACTTATTATCTATCATGCCTATATGAGACAAAAAACGCCAGCAATTGCTGCTAGCGTTTTTTATACATTTTAGTAAATATTTAACTAGGCATTCAACATGGCTTAGAGGTTGCTTTTGCCTCTGTGTATCGACCACTCTTTGCGGAGTACTGATAGACTCTCAAACGTCACTAAAATCGTGGCTATCAAAATAATGATATCCATAATAATAAGCAGCCAATTACCATCATTGAAAAAGGTTTTTAGCTGAATCAATAACGCAAAAACCGTCATGACCAGTAAGAATGACAATGGCCCCAAGGTATACCACACAGGTCTGCCTTTACGTAACAATATAACGGTGACAATCATCAAGGTTAATGCAGCCATTAGCTGATTCGTCGTGCCAAATAACGGCCAAATAATCATACCGCCAGCACCATCGATGCCACCAGCACCAAAGGCTAATAACAAACAGCTACCAACAGCAAGCAATGTTGCCACCACACTTTTATTTAGAACAGGCAGTTTATAAATTTCACCAAACTCTTGGAAAATATAGCGTTGCAAACGTACCCCAGTATCCATCGTAGTACCAGCGAACAAGGCTGCCATTACCGTTAGCATCGTCTGCGATAAAACCATATCAATACCGACGCCTGCATTCAGTATGGTTGCACCGCCATCAATAAAGGCACCAATAGAGCCGTCGCCAAATTTTTGATACACTGCTTGCCAGTCGCCAAGGGTTGCAAAGCCTGCCGTTGCCGCAAGTATCGCACCCAGTGCCAGCATACCCTCACCCATGGCACCGAAGTAACCAACAAATCGCACATCTTCTTCTTTATCAATCTGTTTGGATGTTGTACCCGTTGCCACCAAACCATGAAAGCCTGAAATTGCACCACAAGCAATGGTCACAAACAATAAAGGCACCATAGATGGTGTGCCGATTGGCAATGCCGTGTTTATCGCTGGCGCGACAATATTCGGCGTCGCAATAAAAATGGCAGCGTATAACAAAATTAGACCGACAAATAGCTGTAAGCCATTGATGTAATCGCGCGGCTGCAAGAGCATCCAAACCGGTAATAAAGAAGCGATTGCCGCATAAGCAAACAAGATAATAATCCAAACAGCATTGTCAGGTAACCCTAAGAATGTCTCAGGCAATACAACAGGGAACATAGGACCAAGATAGATAAGCCCATATAAAGCCGTGACCCCAATGATTGATACCCAAACCAGATTCATCTTATAGCGATAAATACACTGACCGATAATAAAGGCGACTATCAAAGCCCCCCAAACAGGTAGCACAGCGGACGGGGTTTTTATCATCATATTAGCAATAGCGACACCAAATACCGCATTTACCATGAGTAATAATAGGAAGATAACGATCATCATCAAGCTACGTACACGTGTACCCATGACGGTACCGGCAATCGAGCCAATCGATTGACCTCGATTGCGCATACTTGCCCAAATGGCTGACATATCGTGGACACCTGCCATAAAAATCGTGCCCAATACTACCCAAATGATAGCAGGCACCCAGCCCCAAATAACGGCAATGGCAGGACCAATAATCGGAGCCGCTCCTGCGACTGAAGTAAAATGGTGTCCCCATAGCACGTATTTATTGGTAGGGATATAATCTACCCCATCTTTCATAGTGTGCGCTGGCGTGGGGATACTGTTATCCAATGCCAATATTTTAGTAGCGATAAATTTTGAGTAAAACAGATAACCGCAAAGCATCGCGGCAACAGCAAACACTAGCACGATTGCACTATTCATCTTATCTCTCCTTAGACAAGTAATAGGTAGCCTTATAAGTTCAAGCTTTTTAATTTAGAATATAAAAAATATGTTAAATTAGTCGGCGACTAGTGACTTAGCGCACCTGTCCAAAGGCTGTTTATAGAAGTACTGTGGTATCATCATCCATTAATAAGGCTTTGCATTCTATCGTTAGCACATGTCACTAGTCAGCATATGGTGAGTCTTTGACTGCAACCCATTTAGATACTAACTGATTTAATGACAAATGTAACGCTGGTTAAACATGAAAAACAACAAATAAAGGAAGCACCATGGCGCATTATTTTGGGTTTGTACCTTCAGATAAATTGAAAGCATTAATCATTGACGCTGAGCAAGTGATTGCCTCAAATGAGGAGGTCGAATACTACCCATATCGTGATGCCCTGACGCATCAAACAGCACGTGATCTAATCGACAATTTGTTGATTGGATTGGTAGACATTATTCCAAACCCTGAACGTCAAGCTTCAATGCGCAAAATTGTTGGCACAGTTGAAAAAGCGACAGATACGCTGCTTAATATCTTACTCGGTAAAGAGGATAACGAAGAAGTGATGCCAAGCTTTCACTTCTTGAGAGATCGGGCGACGTTTATTGATAATGAAGGTGTAAAACGAGTGGGTTTCAAATTATCTGATGCAGATGCACAAACCATCGAAAAAGGCTTTGCTGCTATCACACCTGAGCAAGTAGATATGAAAGCATTTAAAACAGCGCTTGAAACCATGAATGAAGAGACATTGACTCATTTTATCAGCCGCTATGCTGAAACGCTGAAACTTGGCATGATTAAACGCAAAGCTGTCCCAGTGGCCAAAGCCGCCATTGATAAAGGCATGAGTATGGCCTTAAATAAGTTGCTACCCGACCTACCGGATCGCTCTTTAAATCGTTTAGCAAACTATTACCGCCCTTTCATCGTAGAAAAGCCGGAATAAATGCCAGTATTTGATTAATTTTGCCTCAAAAGACAGATGGTATTGGGCAAATTCACTAAAATTTGCTAAAATAAGCGGCACTTTTTACCGAAGGCGCACCCGATGACCCAAATCAGCAACCAAGAAATTGAAAAAACATTACGCAACTCAGAGTGCCTTATCAGTAGCATCGAAGTAGCCGCTGCTTATGAGCGCCTTGCCGCCCAGCTCAACCTACATTATGCTGGTTTAAACCCAATCGTTATGGTTGTTATGAATGGTGGACTTATTCCAGCTGGTCAATTATTGACTCATTTGACGTTCTATCATCGCATGCATTATATTCATGCATCACGCTATCGTGATAATGCAGGCACCAATGAGCTAGATTGGAAATTCAAACCTGATGTTAGTATCGAAGGTGAGCATGTATTGCTGATTGACGATATTTTTGATGAAGGTATCACGCTAAAAACAGTTGTCGAAGAATTAAGTAAAGAAAAACCTTTATCACTTGAATGTTGTGTGTTGCTTAATAAAGAGCATGATCGTAAAGTTGAAGACTTTGATGTTGATTTTGTCGGTATCAATGTTGCAGATCGTTATGTCTATGGCTGTGGTATGGATTTCCATGGTTACTTGCGTCATCTGCCTGGCATCTATGCCATCAAAGAAGACAAAGTTTAAGTTCTGCATTTGAGTTCAAAAAAAGCATCCAATTTGGATGCTTTTTTATTGCTTGGATTTTGCACTTACTGTTAATTTTGCTACTCATACAATGCCCGTATTTTTTCTGTAGGCAGTATGTTTGTAACAGTCACCACAAAGAAATAATCGAGTTGCCAATCTTGTGTCTTCTTAGCGGTATTACTGATTGGCTTATCCCAGCTAGGATACACCCTGATAGCCATCTTACCTTTTGTAAAATGAGACTGAAGAATATTATGTCTAAGCAAGACATTTTTTGGAAAAACAAACTGCCCCAATGTATGGTTGTCTTTAAATGTCGTGATTACTAACAAGTCTGGTGACGAATCATATTGAAAAGGTTGATTAATACCTTTGGAATCTTTTTCCCAAAAGGTAACGAACTGCCCTATTTTTGAGGGTGTTTGCTTGGCAACTCTAAATCTAACCGTTTTAGCAGCCAGTTGATTCATTAGTTCAAATGTACCAGCAGCATATTCTGAATTTTGTTGTTCTTCCTTAGTTGAAGCAATAATCAATTGGTTGGGCTTATAAATAATTTCACTAATATGCTCTAGCGCAGTATCAAAGGTATGCAACTCTAGTCCCCTTTTTGTATTTCTTAGTATTTGTCTATTAACGCTGAGAAAACTGTAATGCCAAACCTGTGTGACGCTCAGTAGGTGTTTGAACAGCCTTTTCAAAAGCAGATTTTGTACTATATATGGTTACCTGTTTTTTAGCACGGGTCACCGCCGTATAAATAAGCTCTTTGCTTAGCAATCTAGCATGACTATTATCAAAAGTAATGGCAACGTGCTCAAACTCAGATCCTTGCGATTTATGAATGGTCATCGCATATGCGGTGGCAATTACCTCTTCGTTTAGCAGATTGACGGGAATCCCCTGTGTTTTATTCTCGAAAAAAACTTCTAATCGACTTCTTTCATCCGATGTTTGTAAGCAAAAACCAATATCACCATTAAATAACCCTAACTCATAGTTGTTTTGTAAAACCATCACAGGACGACCATGAAACCATGTATTTTGCCCCAATGGTAGCTTTAGTTCAGTTAGGTGCCATTGAGTGAGATAGTTATTAATGTAGTGATCGCCCCACTCGCCATTATGGCCAGCACTTAGAATTCTAAACTTATTAAATGTCTCCATTAGTGATGTAATCGTATTTTTTACTGATTCTGGTATGGATTTTTTGATTGGATCTTTTAGGAGCTTTTTTACTCTATTCATATATTCGATATATTTTAACGACATTTTTGGAATAATTTTTTTATTGCTTAGGCTATTTTTTGTCTGATTATCTTTAAACTCATTTGTTTGCAGCGTATTTATATATTGAAAATTCAAGGCTTCATCCTGCCTTAACAGCTGCCAGATGGCCTGCGTATCTACCTCTGCCTGATTAATTTGGTAGGCAAGTTTGCCAATACCTGATTCTGCGCTAAATCTGCGGCTTTCGGTTAACTCTGCATGAATGGGTTGTAACAGTGGAATACGGCACAAGTCAGCCAATACTGCTCCTGCATCGACTGCTGCCAATTGGTTCGCATCTCCTAGCATTATGAGCCTTGCACCTGGTTTCACTGCACTCACGAGATAATTAGCCAACTCGACCCCGAGCATCGACGCCTCATCAACGATGATGATATCTTCACCGAGTGGATTGTTAGTATCGTAGCGCGGTCTGCCCGTCCGACCAATACCTAACAAACGATGGATGGTTTTAGCTTCTTGTAACTGTAGATCAATATTTGCTGCATCGAGAGCCGCCTGTAAAGATTCTTGCATGCGCTGGGCGGCCTTACCAGTTGGTGCTGCCAAAGCTAGACTGGCACTGTCCGTACTGAATCTAATATTTTCAGCCCCGTATCCCCCACTCTCTGTCGCTTGTTGCAGCGCAATGACTAACTGCGCCACGGTATAGGTTTTACCTGTACCTGGACCACCAGTGATGATGCTAAATGCATTATTATTAGCCACATTAATAGCTGCTATCTGCTGATCGTTTAAATTTTTGGGTATTGATATATTTAGAGGGGTTATCTGTTGATTTAAAATAGTATTAATGTGCTGTGCTAAATTAAACTCGGCTTGCCATGCACGATGTAGCCAAAAAGTTAGTGCTAGCTTTGTTTCATTATTAGTCTGACTTTCTTGAATTTTATATATGATAGGTTTATTTTTGCTTAGGCTATTTACTTTATCGTTATTATTAATGCTAGTATTAACCTCAGCAAACAAATCGTGTTCATTAACTAGGCGTATAAAAAAATTTAAGTCCGTATTTTTCAATAATTGGTATAGCATAGCAATCATGTCAAAACGCTTGGTTAGCACCTCTTTTTCGTGGTTGCTAAGCGCCAATTGCATCCACAGCTGCTCTTTCTTATCAAATAGCGTGTCTAGCAATACGAATAGCGACCTTTCAGTTATAGAGTCATCTTCTGATTGCGTATTTAGTTTGCTATCTATTAGCGCAAAGATTGGCATTGCTAGCATCTCTAATAACTGTTGCTGCCAAGCATATAGCGTAACTACCTCATTATTGATTTGACCTTGCAATGCTTCTTCATGCTCAGCGTCCTCAATGGTTAATACGGTATGCCCCTCTTCCAAATGAGTCGCTAACATAACGAATAAAGCGGTGAATAAATTACTTTCTTCTGTTTTAGCGACTTGCTTGCTATCAGTATTAGCTTTTGCCTCTGTTGCGTTATAGGCTAAATACGTTTGCTCGCGGCGTAGCAATATATAATCACTGATATTGCTAGTCCAGCTTTGTTGTAGCCCAATTACTGCCTTGCTCTCTTTTTTATTATTACTCATCGTATGCTTGTCTCTATGTTGAAATAGTTAGGGCGTGTTGAACATTGGGAATAAAACGATGGCAAAAAAATAGCAAACGGTTA
>NZ_JADQAH010000009.1:0-102943 GCF_022129225.1 Psychrobacter sp. Ps7
ATTCAAAGCCTGCCCTAGTCTCTTATAGTGCGGAAGTAAATGAGGCTGGCAATATCACCGCTAACAATCGCGAAGACTATCTGTTATTTGGTTCGATGGATGGCGCGCTACATATGGTTGACGCGGCAACAGGTGAGGAGAAGTGGGCACTAATCACGCAAGAGATGTTCCGGACACAGCCAGAAGCATTGGTCAAAGGTGCGGTGGGGGAGCTAAGCTTTGGTGTCGATGCGCCATGGCTGGTTAGTGCAAAGTATCGTTATCAAGCCACCGGTACAGGCGCTACCAAGACGCGTAAAGTCTCTCTATATCGTCCCGATAGTGATAATGTAAATGATGTCACCAATACCAGCAACTTCTTACCAATTGCTGCTTATGGTGGTTTCCGTATGGGTGCGGAAGGATTATATGGACTAGATTTGGAAGATAAGAATACACCTAAAGTACTGTTCAGTATTACCCCTGATACCAACAATGCTACGCCAGTACTGCATCAGAATAATAATGGTGCATTAAATACCTCCACTAATACTGACGATTACAAAAATGTAGGGCAAATTTGGAACACAGTGACGACCGCTCGTATAGGCGCTGGGTCTAGTACTGGCAAAGCCAAAGATGTCATTATCTTCGGTGGTGGTTATGACATAGAGTATGAAAATCCACAGTTCGTGCCGACGACTGCGGCTAGAGGTAGCTCGCTCTATATTACAGATGCGAAAACTGGTGCAAAACTATGGTCATGGGATAATCCACAAAAACATAGTATCGTTGCAGGTGTGACAGCCCTTGATCGTAATAATGACGGATTATTTGATCATCTTTACTTTGCAGATCTAGGTGGTAATGTATTCCGTACTGACTTTGTCAATAGTAAGACTGATTCATTCAGAAATGTGCGGGTAGTGCGTGTATTGAATGCTTCTAATGCACCAGCGAATACAGGTATCCTGCCTTATCGTTTTTATAACAGCCCAGTAGTGAGCTTTTATAAAGACCGTCAAAGCAAGATATTTGCCCTTGTTAATATCGCTTCAGGAGATCGCAGTTCGCCATTGTCAAAGCGCCGTGACACTAAGGCTAAAGCAAACCGTGTTTACGGTATTATTGATACAGATATCTCTCTGCCTGACCTTTTAGAAGTAGCTACGTCAACGCTTACCATCAAAGACTTGACTAGTACTAATCTCGTTGAGCTAGGCGGTGATAAGCTAACCGTCAATGCAAGCACCAATCTTGAAACAGCTAAAAATAACTTAACTCAGCAGATGATCAATCAAACCAAGCAAGGTTGGTTTTATCCGCTATCGAGATTTGCAGGATACGATAACGTTTCACACCTAAAATCAGTAGGCGATTATCGTGTCATAAATAACTTTTTATATATGTCAGTATATGATCCAAACTTCTCGTATGGAGGGGGTAATGTTTGCGAGGCCCAAACCCTCGGTGCTTCAGAGTCTCAGCTATATTGTTTACCTTATGGAGTCTGTGCAGAAGCAACCTCCCTTACAGGTACGGGTGGTTTTATACCGGCTGGGAAAGGTATCCAAGAGCTAACACTTGGTGCAGTAAATTCTCAGAATTTGGACACGACAGTATTGTTAGGCATTCGTACCCTGAGTGAACGTGCCGACGATCCTCTTTTGAGCTATGGTAATGATCCCAATAAAACGCCGCTTGAATATATTGGTGATTCCAATCCTTATACCGCTGCGACCAAAAACTATGGTGATGGGACGATGGCCAATCTTTTGTTCAAGCCTCGCTTCCAGTTAACACCAACTCAATGGTATGAGGGTAACTGATGCACAACACTGATATCAGTCGCCCTAGGTGTTATGTTAAGATCGAGTGTAAGGGTAACAGTCATGGTTTTACACTCATCGAGCTAATGGTGGTAATAGTGATTATTGCAATACTTGCCGCGATTGCTGTACCTAGCTATCGCCAGTATGCTATCAAAAATGCCGAAAATGATGTGCAAGCAAAGATGCTACAGCTAGAGCTACAGCTAGAGCGTTGGCGGGCGTCTGCATTGACCTATAAAGGTTTTCAACCGAAGATTGTCGGTAGTAATAATAGTGTGAGTCATGGTTACGATGTCAATAATAAGACTATTTATGTGCCGCAAGGTAGCGATGCGACCAATTATCGCTATCAAATCACCCTCGTGGATGGCACGACACCTAGCAAGTCGCTAATAAGCACAGGATTAGACAACAGTACGGGTCGAACGTGGAGGATGCTGGCTGTTCCCAATACCTCAGGTGTTGCTAAAAATGCGCGCAATATGCTATTGACTAGCTCAGGTATGCGCTGTCAAAACATCAATACGATCGCTATTGCTTCTGTCAATTGTGGTGCAGGTCAGGAGAATTGGTAATGATAGCCACATCGAATAATGAATCAAATAATATAGCGGGAGCGCAGCGAGGCTTTACGCTGATAGAGCTGATGATCGTCGTCGCTATTATCGGCATACTTGCTGCTATTGCTTTACCAAGCTATCAGCAATACGTTATCAAATCTAAACGTACGGATATGATGAGTGAGATGCACAATATCGCCTCCGAGATTCAAAGTCGCAAATTGGCGCAAGGTGCTTATAGCAATGCCCTTGTGACCGGACTGGGTGGCGACTATCCAAAACAAGGCAATGCAGTATATACTATTACTTTTACACCCAATCCACTATCTGCCAATTGGACAATCACCGCCACACCAAAGTCTGGACAGATGAACACTGATGGAATGCTGAGCCTTAACTACCAAAATTTAAAGTGCAGGAGCATTGGTACAGATAAAAAATGTGGCTCAGATAATAGTTGGAACGAGTAAAGAGAGCTTATAAGTTAGATCTAGCTGACAAAAATTGTCATCATTAGTTACGTATTACTGTCACAGAGTATGTGAATTGACAATTTTCAGTAGGCTAAGCGTAACATTTAGCGTCAGCTATTATAGGAATAGTAAGCTACTATGTAGAAATAATGCATCTACTGAGCTAATTAAAATGGAAATATACCATAAATACTGATTTTGGCACGCTATATGCAACAAATATAATAAGAGAAATATATTATTTTATTAAAGATGAAATGGGCTAGTTGCCAATATGTCTTTACATACTCCAAAAGGAATCCTTATGAACGCTACTATCCAGAAAGGTTTTACCCTAATCGAGCTAATGATCGTGATCGCGATTATCGGTATTCTAGCTGCTGTTGCTCTACCTGCGTATCAAGACTATACTGTTCGTGCAAAAGTTACTGAACCATTACTAGCTGCTTCTACTTGTCGTACGGCAGTAACTGAAGCATATCAGTCTGCAAGTACGTTCCCATTAGCAAATCAGTTTGGTTGTGAAGTTGGTAACGTAGCAAGTGGTACTGCTGGTGAAGCAGGTGCTGTTGCCGCATCTCCATCGACTAAATATACGGCTTTAGTACAAACTGATGAGAATGGTGTTATCACAGTAACTACTACTGCTGCTGCTGACTTAGGTAAAGCTGCTTCAAAAACTTTCCAATTAATACCAACTAACGCTGCTGGTACTGCGATGACGAAAGCTAACCTGAACACTACAGTAAGTACGTGGAAATGTGGTCCTGGTACAGGCGCTGATAAAATTGATGCAAAATACCTACCATCTTCTTGCCGCGGTTAATAGCTAACAGTAGATAAGATTAATATCTTAATATTTGAAACAAAGATAAAAAAGCCAAACACTATGTTTGGCTTTTTTATGGATAGAAAGACAGTCGTAATAATATTGTGTCTGTTATCATCGATATAAACGCATGAAGAAATACTAGAGTGAGATTGCTATGTATTCTAAATTAGACGTCTTTAATGATAAGCTAAAAGCATTTTTTGTACACCTTGCTATTAGCATAGCGCTAGTATCAGCTACGTACCTGTGTATACGCTTATTATTGTATCCCGCACCTTTAATTAAAGCGACGGATGTTAGCAAAATATTCATCATGATACTGCTAGTGGATTTGGTACTAGGTCCTCTATTAACGTTTATCGCTTATAAAAAGAATAAAAAAACGTTACGTATGGATTTGACGATTATCGTATTGATTCAGTTGAGCGCATTAGGCTATGGGTTATATTCAGTCTATCAGGCACGCCCAGTATTTATGGCGTATGTCGCTGATAGGTTTGAATTAGTAAGAGTCAACGATATTATCGAAGATGATGAGTATGAAGATGGCTTACCAAAATTTGGTCCCCAATATGTCTATGTTGACTTAGAGCGACAGGATGCTTCTGAGAAGTTAGACTCAATACTTAAAGAGACCGAGTATAATATCAGCCCTGCTCAAAGGCCTAAATTTTATAATAACTTTGATTTAGCTAAGCCTTTGATAGTAAAAAACAGTCAAGATGTTGCTTTGTTAAACAATTACAATGAGTCGATAGAGGTAACAACTATATTAAAGAAGTATCCATTGGCAGATAGTTTCTTACCTTTAAAAGCGAACGCAGTTGATATGACAGTACTTATAGATAGAGAGAATCAAGGACAAATTATAAAAATTGTCGATTTACGCCCTTGGTAGTGACACTATTTGTTCAATAATGATTTAATTTTCGTCATAAAATTAAATGCAATGTCTAATTGACGCTAGACTTGAGTAAAACGTAAGTCAAAAAATAGCCTTTTATCAAAATATATAAATTATAAGTTTGGCATATACTGTGCAACGCTAAGATATCATTCGTTAAGGGGTTTGTTGTTATAATGCTATCATCTAAATCCAATCGACATTTTGAAATTCAGTCGGGATTCACTCTAATAGAGTTGATGATAGTGATTGCTATTATTGGAATTCTTGCTGCAATCGCATTCCCTGCTTATCAAGATTATACAGTCAAAGCCAAATCATCAGAAATAATATTAGCAGCTTCTGCTTGTCGTACGTCAGTGGTAGCTGCAGTACAATCCTCCTCAGCAGCTGATGTGTCTAGCATTTTACCCAATGCTTGTGATGAATTCACTGCGACTCAGTACGTAAAAAGCGTCACAGTAAGTAGCAATGGGATTATTACTGTCTTGGCTGACGAGGCAAACTTGACTACAATAACTGGCACAACGAATGCTTTGACGCTTGCACCCATCCAAACTGGTAGCAATGCTTTAGTAGGTATCACGGATGGTGGCAAAACTATTGCAGGTTGGCGCTGCGGTTCAGTAGCAGATGGCACGACCATTCCTGCCAAGTATTTACCTGGCTCATGTCGAGGTGGCTACTAATTATTTTAAAATTAAAATATAGATAAAGTTAAGCGAGTTTTCAATTGCCCTATATGACTAGATAACGAAAAAGGCTGAGGTATCACTTCAGCCTTTTTCGTTAATCATAATTTATTGTAATTTAAATCTACTTCTCTAAATACTGTATCTTACCTTCCACGCCATCCCACTTTTCAGCTTCTGGTAACTGACCTTTCATCTCTGTGATGTTTGGCCATTTTTGCGCCAGCTCTTCGTTTAGCTGAGTGAACATCTCTTGCCCTTTTGGTACTTCATCTTCTGAGAAGATCGCATTGGCAGGGCATTCAGGCTCGCATAGCGCGCAGTCGATGCACTCGTCAGGGTCGATGACGAGGAAGTTCGGTCCTTCATAAAAGCAGTCCACAGGACAGACTTCCACACAGTCGGTGTATTTGCAAAGAATGCAGTTATCTGTAACGACAAAGGTCATAGTGAGGTCTACCTGTTATTGGATTGGCTGATATGGTTCATCCCTTTTAAAAGAGTTACTGTGCTCACCGTGCGAGAAGTATTATTGGTACATCTGCACTTGGTTGCCATGATTTTCTTTTAAATTGAATCAACGATAAGGGCTACATAGAATAGTTGGAAAATAAGGCACATTTTAACGTCTTTACGACTAATTGACAATTCCCTTTAATGACTAATGATTTTCTTCAAATGATACAGTAAATCATGCGCTTGCTTTGGCGTTAAGGTATCAGGATCAATCGCGCTTAGCTCATCCTGTAAGCTAAACAGCTGATTTTGTTGTGGAATGTTATTTATTATTTGAGATTGATTGGTACGGCTTACATCCGCTTTCTCTATTTCATGACCATTCATGTGATCGCATTTATCATTTACTGACTTAGCTAATTCATTTTTGTCATCAACGGTTCTTACGCTTTCTGCCTCAATAGGGTCTAATTTTAAGTTATCTGCTAAGTAGCGCTTGGCATCATCCAGTACTTGGGTAGGAATCCCTGCCATTTTTGCCACATGCAGACCAAAACTAGAGCTTGCTGCACCATCTTTGATTTGATGCAGTAGTAGCAGTTGACCATCGATTTCACTGGCAGCGACATGGACGTTGCGAATGCTTGCATGACGATTGTCATTGTTTTCTATATTGTTTTCCGCCAATTTTGTCAGCTCAAAGTAGTGGGTGGCAAATAACGTCAGGCAGCCAATCTCGACCAATCGATTAACGCAAGCATGAGCAATTGCCAAACCGTCAGTGGTTGCTGTGCCGCGTCCGACTTCATCCATCAGCACCAACGATTTATTGGTTGCTTGATTGAGAATATTAGCCGTCTCAATCATTTCAACCATAAAGGTCGATTTACCGCCCGCCAAATCATCAGCTGAGCCAATACGGGTAAAGATACGGTCGATATCGCCGATATGAGCACTCGCTGTTGGCACAAAGCTACCGCAATGAGCAAGTAGGACGATCAATGCCGTTTGGCGCATATAGGTTGATTTACCACCCATATTAGGACCAGTAATCATCAACAGTCTTTCAGGGTTTTCATCACTGCCTAGTGCACAATCATTAGCGACAAAATGGCTGCTATGCTTGGCAGGAGTATTGCTTTGAGTATGAATAGGGTTTAGTGCGGCTTCGACGACGACATGACGACCTGCTTTGATATCGATACTGGTTTGATTGCCAGTATTGGAGCTATCTGTATTCTCTGAATTATTATTCATGACTGGGCGCTGCCAGTTATAAATAGTTGCAAGCTGTGCCCAATTACTGAGCACATCTATTTGAGCAACCGCAGCGCTTAGTTGTTGCAGTTCGGCTAAATGGCTACTAAGTTCAGTTAAGAGTTCGTGATACAGCTGCTTTTCACGAGTCAATGCTAAGCTTTGCGCGCTTAGATATTCTGTCTCAACTTCTTTTAGCTCATCAGTGATAAATCGCTCGCTGCTTTTGAGCGTTTGCCGACGAATAAAATGCGTCGGTGCATTTTTTGCCTGCATTTTAGGCAGTTCAAAATAAAAGCCGCTCACCTTGTTAAAGCCTACTTTTAGACTGGGTAATTGGCTCTCTTGACGCGCGCGTTCTACCATCTCATCCAAAGTCACTTGAATATTGTCATGCAGATGAGTCAGTCGATCAAACTCAGCATCATAGCCCGCTGCTAGCATGCCACCATCACGAATATGGGCAGGTGGTTCTGCGATAATGGCTCGCTCAATCAGCTCAGCTACAGACTGTATGGCAGGTAACTGCGCAGGCAATTGCTGCATTAGCATTGGCAACAGTCCTGCCTGCTCATGGCGAATATCTGCATTCGTCAGTAGCGTCGTAAGCTGGGCGCTACTAGCAATACCCTCAGCAAGTTTACGCAGGTCACGCGGTTTAGCACTCATTAGCCCAATACGGCTACTAATACGTTCCATATCACCGATGGCGTTTAAGGTTTCGCGCAAGCTGGTAACTAATGAGATATTTCCCGAGCTTTGCTCAGACTGTTTATCAGTATTTAACAAACTGGTTATCGCATCTAAGCGCAAATTGATACGCGCATGCTGACGCAGTGGGCGTTTCATTTGCTGCACGAGTAAGCGTCTACCCATCGGTGTTTGACAATGATTAAGTACAGATATCAATGAGGTTCCATTACTGCTAACGGGGGTAAATAGCTCAAGATTTTGCTGACTATTGGCATCGATAATTAAATAGTCGTCACTGTACTCAACGATCAGCTGATTAAGTTGTGGCACATGACACTGCTGGGTTTGCCGCGCATAATGTATGAGCGCTGCACAGCTAGATTGGGCAAGAAGTGCGTCATTGATTCCTAGTCCATCAAGGCGCTGCACGTCAAACTGTTGGCAAAGGGTTGCGCTGGCATGCTCACGGTGGAAGTCATTTGCCGCCACTTCGATAATCGGACAGTCGAGATTTTGACGTAGCCACAGCATCCAATCTTCGTCAATACGGTCGTTAAGTGCTTCGCTAATGATACATTCACTGGGCGCAAAGCGTGCCAGCACCGTCAGCATTTGCGTTTGCAAATTTTTGACATCATCAGGGCTGTTATTATAGCTGGTACTAAGCGTTTGCGTCGTTAGTGTTCCAGCAGCTAAATCCATTTGGCTAATTGCAGCTTGCACAGATTGTTTGCTGTTCGATTTAGGTATCTCGATATCAATAGCGACCACAGTTGGCGTATGATTGGGCGCAATTAAAGCATCATCAGTAATCGTCCCTGCGGTCAACGTTTTAACCACTTCACGGCGCATAATACTGCCAGCAGCAGATTTGCTTTTATCTTTTTTATGCTTATCGCCCATCGTCGGAGCATTGGACGGGTTATTTGCATTGTCAGGGCCAGATTCGTCAATTTGCTCACACACAACGACGGTTTGCCCAGCAGCTATCAACCTTGCCATGTAGCTATCGGCCGCATGAAAAGGCACACCTGCCATGGCAATGGTATTGCCCGCTTTATCCGTACCACGGCGAGTCAAGGTGATGTCTAATATTTGTGCCGCGCGCTTGGCATCATCAAAAAATAACTCATAAAAATCACCCATGCGGTACAGCAGTAACGCTTGTGGATAGTTGGCTTTCATGGTTAGATATTGCACCATCATCGGCGTATGATCTGCCAAATGATAAACGGTATCGCCTACCATCAACTGATCGGAGGTCAAAGGTGTTGCGGTCTGTTGTTTTGATATTGCGTACTTCGACGGAGTAGGTTTTTCGGCGTTAAGGTTTTGAGCGGATGGCTTAGCGGTCATGCAGAGTCTCTTATAATGCTTCAATGGGTTTTTAGTCAGATGGCGTTAAATGTGCGATGGTATATACAGATCAGTGTAAAAAAATAGATGAGAAAAACACTCGCTTATGAGTGGTTAATTTGCAAGATTCTGGTTGATTTTTACCAAAATAGCTTTATTAAAGGGGCATCATAGCGCGCAAATTTAGCAGTCGAAAAACTAAGAAGTGTGAAAGTGTAATTACTATTTTAGCACGTCCTGCCGCGCTTTTACGTCGGCAAATATCTACTCGCTGCCCTTGTATCCATCGGCGTCATAACCATATATAATGACGTCACACTTAATTGGGCGATACTTCATTAGGCGACACTTCATTAGGCAGTACCTTATTAATCAGTGCTTTGTTAAGAGGTGCTTTGTTAAGAGGTGCTTTGTTAACAAAAGGTATTTAGTCAGGTGATGACTGTAATGACAAGGCGGCAGCGGGCGAAGCTTTGGCTAATGCGCACTAATTATCGAATATTTCCATAGGTCAAAAAATTATGTTATCAAAGATTATAGGCAGTGTGGTTGGCACTAAAAATGACCGCGAATTAAAGCGCATGCGCAAAGTGGTCAGCAAAATCAACGCACAAGAGGCTGCGGTACAAGCCCTGTCTGATGAGCAATTACAACAAAAAACTGAAGAGTTTAAAGCACGACACCAACAAGGTGAAAGCTTAGATGCATTACTACCAGAAGCGTTTGCCGTCTGCCGTGAAGCGTCATTACGCGTCAATGGTATGCGTCATTATGATGTGCAGCTGATCGGTGGTATCACCTTGCACGAAGGCAAAATCGCTGAGATGAAAACCGGTGAAGGTAAAACCCTAATGGGTACTTTGGCGATGTACCTCAATGCCATCAGTGGTAAAGGTGTCCATCTGGTTACGGTCAACGATTATTTGGCGGCACGTGATGCTGAATTGAACCGTCCATTATTTGGCTTTTTGGGCATGACCGTCGGTGTCATTTATTCGCAGCAGCCGCCGCAAGAAAAAATCGACGCCTATCAAGCGGATATCACTTACGGTACCAATAACGAATACGGCTTTGATTATCTGCGCGATAACATGGTCTTTAGTTTAAAAGAGAAAAAGCAGCGTCCATTAAACTTCTGTATTATCGATGAAATTGACTCTATTTTAATCGATGAGGCTCGTACGCCGCTGATTATCTCAGGTCAAGCCGAAGATTCATCACGTATGTACGCGCTGATTAATACCATTATCCCTGTGCTGATTCGCTCAAAAGATGAAGAAGCCAATAAGAATAATGAAGAAGAAGATTTTTGGATTGATGAAAAAAATCGTCAAATCGAAATCAGTGAAAAAGGCTATGAAAAAATTGAGCGCTTCTTAATCGAAGTCGGTGAGTTGGGTGAAAACGAAAGTTTATATAGCCCAAGCCGTTTGCCATTATTGGCTCACGTACAAGCTGCCATTCGCGCCCATCATGTATTTGTTAAAAACGTTCATTACATCGTCGATGACGGCGAAGTGGTCATCGTTGATGAAAACACGGGTCGTACCATGCCGGGCCGCCGTTGGTCAGAAGGTCTGCATCAAGCGGTAGAAGCCAAAGAAAACGTCGAAATTCAAGCAGAAAACCAAACGCTTGCGACCACGACGTTCCAGAACTACTTCCGTTTGTATGAAAAATTATCAGGCATGACAGGTACCGCTGATACCGAAGCAGCAGAATTTAAATCAACTTATGACTTAGATGTCATCGTGATTCCAACGCACGAGCCGATTGCTCGTATCGATATGGATGACCAGATTTTCTTAACCAAATTAGGAAAATACAAAGGTATCATTCGCGAAATCAAAGAGATTCAAGCCAAAGGTGCCCCAGTCTTGGTTGGTACGGCGACGATTGAAGCCAGTGAAGAGTTGTCTTACTTGCTCGATCAAGAAGGCGTCAAGCATAACGTCCTAAACGCCAAACAACACGAACGTGAAGCCGAAATCATCGCGCAGGCGGGTAGTCCAAAGGCTGTGACGATCGCGACCAACATGGCTGGTCGTGGTACCGATATTATCCTTGGTGGTAACTGGCAATCGTTTATTGAAGATATCGATTCGGTCAGTCCTGAAGAAATGGCACGCCTAAAAGCAGAATGGCAAGTCAAACATGACCAAGTGGTTGCGGCTGGCGGTTTGCATATCATTGGTTCTGAGCGCCATGAATCACGTCGTATCGATAACCAGTTACGTGGTCGTGCCGGTCGTCAAGGCGATCCTGGGATGTCGCGTTTCTTTTTATCGCTCGAAGATGACTTGATGCGTATCTTTGCTGGTGATCGCGTCGTAAATATGATGCGTGCCATGGGTCTTAAAGAAGATGAAGCCATTGAGCATAAGATGGTCTCAAAATCGATTGAAAATGCCCAAGGTAAAGTAGAAAGCCGTGATTTTGATGCGCGTAAAAATCTGTTGAAATATGATGACGTCGCCAATGAGCAGCGTAAAGTGATCTATGGTCAGCGTGATGACTTGCTAGCAGAGATGGACTTGCTTGAAGCCATTGAGATTATGCACGAAGAAGTTTATAACGCCATGATTAACCAGTTTATTCCACCAGGTTCTATCGATGACCAATGGAATATTGATGGCTTAGAAGACGAGCTTGAAAATGAATTTAAGATTGCGATGCCGATCAATGATTGGCTCGATGAAGATCGCCGCTTAGATGAAGAAGGGTTGCGTGCCAAAATCATCCAAACGGCTATCGATCGCTATCATAGCCGCCGTGAGCAGATGGGCGAAAAAGATGCTGCTCAGCTTGAGCGTCACTTTATGCTACAGAGCTTAGACAAGCATTGGAAAGAGCATTTGACCCAAATGGATCAGCTACGTAAAGGGATTCATCTGCGTGGTTATGCACAGAAAAACCCTGAGCAAGAATATAAGCGTGAATCATTTGAGCTGTTCCAAATGATGCTTGGCGCAATTAAATCTGAGACCGTTCAAGATTTATCACGTGTCCATATTCCGACCAAAGAAGAGCTAGAAGCGCTGGAAATACAGCAGCGTGAGAATGCTGCTCATATGCAAATGCAGTTCGAGCATAGTGATATTGATAATATGGATAGCGGGGCTGAAAAAGCCGCCGCGCAAAATCGCAATCTTGCTGGTAGTGCGGTCGCAGGTGCTATTGTGGGCAGTGGTAGTAATGCCAATGAGGCAGACCCATACGCTGGTATGAATATCAGTCGTAACGCCCCATGCCCTTGTGGTTCAGGTCTTAAGTATAAGCAATGTCATGGTAAAATATAGCATTCATAAGCGAATATTGATAATAAACAGCTAAGCATTGCTGCTTATATATCTTTAATATTCGTTAGTCTCAAAAGCCCTTATCTACTTTAGATAAGGGCTTTTCTGTATTTGCTCATATTCTTTGTCTCTACATTATCTTGAATCGGCTATATTATTTGTAGATAGTACAGCTGACTCTTCACAAACGTGTTGGCTATATTTTGTATTGATTACTTACAAATTCAACATAGGCGTGAATTTATGGACACGTTATAGTGTTTAACATATTCATTGGGGAAAGTGTTATGACTATAGAATTATTAAAAAAATTGCGTACTTCTGTGGCGCTGACTGGCCTACTTGCCGGCGTCCTGACGCTTGGTGCTTGTCAGCAACAGTCAGACACAGAAGCGGGTATAGATGATGGTGCTCATAGCGAAGAAACGGTGCCGATGTCCGCTGAACCTGCTGAGCCTAATGAGGTGGTCGTCGAGACAGCGGATGCATCGCTCAGTGAAGTACAGGATGATACCGTAGCTTCAGTAAATAGTGGCGTCAGTCAAATAGCCTATCTGTGCTCACCTGAGCTGAAAGTTAATGCAACTTATAAAGAAGATGCCAAACAAGTAGTCATCGCGACTGATACGGGTACAGTGATATTAAATAAAACCAATGATGCCAGTAATCCAGAAGTGTTTGAAGTAGCAACCGCTATTGATGGCAGTCAGGGCTTTACCCAGTGGCGTGTAGCACATGAAGCGCGTGAGACGGGTGTGATGCGTACAGCAGGTGCAGATGCGGCTAATGTCAGCACTTATGAATGTAAAAAAACCTCATAATAAGTAAGCAATCAAGAAAAAAGCAACGATAACGTTGCTTTTTTGATGTGTAGTTTTAATGAGTCAGCAAAATTATTTATGAGGAGTGGCACTAGACTCATGTGCCAAAAACCCTTCTTCCTTCACATCTAATTCTTCATGCTTAAGCACTACTTGGATACTATCTGTATGGGTATGAGTGGTTTTATTGATATCGATTTCTTGGATAGCATAAGTGTCTTTAGTAATGGTAGCCACTTGACGTGATAGGACAATTTCAATCGGTTCATCACCAATTTCGATCTGTTTGCCATTCACGGTAACGACCGCCTTGCTATCTAACGATGGCTCGATATGGCGCAATATATCCTTTTCATCATAATTGCCTGACAATAAGTCCTGACTTTTCGCATCGTGGTATTCAGTGCGAATAGTAATATATTCTTCTACCAACTCAATAGGCACGTCAATGGTCTTAGTACGAGCGTGCTTGGTCACCGTCACTTTACCGACATCTAAACGCTCTTTGTTGATGACAGGACGCTCTTCTAATAGCTCCAAGTGTCCAACATTATGATTGCTCTTATCTATGTCATTACTGCTTATATCATTACTTTCTATGTCATTAGCTACTGTGCCATTATGAGTATCAATTGGGGCAGTTATAGCGTTTGGTGTCACTTGCTTGTTATGTAAACCCTTTTGTAGAAAGCTATCGTTCTGGATGCTGTCTTCGTAATTGGTAGTCATCATAATGTCCTTATCTTTATGAAATAATCGTTATAAAATATTTTAGAGCCATTTTTGCAGATTTTGCAAGGTTAGCCTTATCAGATATCATTAAGTATTTTTAATTCCTAAGTATTTTTGAGTATAGTAAGCAAAAAAAGACCAGAGGCATGCTCTGGTCTTAATTCACTAAGTAAAAATACTTAGCTGCTTATTACGGTCATGTATTGCTCAGCGATCTTATTTCTTAATGACAGCCAAACAGTATGACGGTTTAGCGTATTACATACCACGAGCGCGGCGTACGTCTTCTGCAGTAATACCATCACGGTCGATTATGTTGCCTTCACGGTCTACTACGTTGCCATCGCGATCGATATCCAATTCTTCACGTTGGATAGTCTCAACGATAGTTTCAGTATGACGTTCAGTGGTTTTACCGACGTTCACTTCTTCAGATACATAAGTGTCTTTACCAACGCGGGCACGTTCAGCCTCTAGTTCAACCTCAATGGTTTGATTACCATCAATGTCACCGATACGGCGATCTGTTGGACGATCTACGTTAGTACGCTGGATATTAGCATGCTCTTCTTCTAGCTCAACATCGACATTACGCTCTTCGGTCACTATATGCTTACCAACTTTAACCAAACCTGCCACGATACGATTTTTATTGACGGTCAAGCGCTCTTCTAGTAGCTCTAGTGTGTTTGGTGCGTCATAGGCATGGTCTGCAATCTCCATACGCTCTGCAACTGGAACAGTATCAGCGACAAATGCTTGACGATCCTTTTGATACTGGTCTTTATAGCTATACTGATAATCATGGTCATATACTTCCATGGCATCAACTTGAGACTTGGTCAAGCTGTCAAAGAATACGTCATCACCAACAATACGTGCTAAACCTGCTGGGACTAATACTTCTTTTGAGCTGAACCAACCGCCTGCATCAACGATCAAATAACGAATGCGACCAGTGGTATCTTCTACTAATGCACCTTCAATTTTACCGATTTTTTCTTCATTGACGCCGTAAGCAGTTTTACCTGTCGGGTCATAATAATCATCACCGATTAAATCTTTATGAGTAGCTTGGATATCTTTTAAACGAATTAGTTGGCTCATTGTTGTCTTCCTTTTTTATGAGTTAATCATTATTAATTATTTTAAAAACAATCGTTGTTTTGGAAAAGTTAAATTTCTAGTAAAAATATTTTTATAATAAAAGGTGTAGCAAGCCATGTGAGTAGCCTCTACATCGACTTGTAAGAATCTTAACATCATGATTTTCGATGAGATATATGAGCAAGGTAGCAAAGTGTGCGCTTGAAGTAATTGCGTGTAATAGGCTGTAAGTGGCATAACATAGCTGGGGTCAAAGATTAACGTGTCTTTACACAGAGCAATATTTCTAGCTTATTTAAGAGTCATAGACACAAAAAAACCGCATAGCAAATAACGATGCGGTTCCTGATATGTTGAAAATTTTGTAATAAACGATAATGATAGAAGCTAATTTAACATAGCAATCGATTAATTAATCTACTTGAGTATCAAGCAAGTTCAATAGCAACAGCCACGGCTTCACCGCCACCAATACAAAGTGTTGCAACGCCTTTTTTGCCGCCAGTACGCTTGAGAGAGTTGATAAGCGTGATCAAGATACGAGCACCTGAACAGCCTACTGGATGACCGAGTGCACAAGCGCCGCCTTCAACGTTTACTTTGGCATGGTCGATTTTTAGCTCGTCCATCGCCGCCATGGTTACCATTGCAAACGCTTCGTTGATTTCCCATAGGTCAACATCAGCGACTGACCAACCAGCACTAGCCAATACTTTTTCAATTGCACCAATCGGAGCAATGGTAAATTCGCTTGGGTGACGAGAGTTTGATGCGGTTGCAACAATACGCGCTTGATAATCAAGGCCTTCAGCTTTTGCTTGCGATTCTTTCATGACCACAACCGCTGCCGCACCGTCTGAAATTGAGCTGGCGTTTGCTGCCGTGATGGTGCCGTCTTTAGCGAAGGCTGGACGTAGAGTAGGGATACGCTCAGCATTAGCAAGCGCAGGTTGCTCATCGGTATCGACGGTTTGCTCGCCTTTACGGGTTTTAAAAGTCACTGGCGTGATTTCATCTTTGAAGTGGTCGTCTTTGATAGCAGTGAGCGCACGATTTAGCGATTCGATAGCAAACGCATCCATTTGCTCACGGGTATAGCCCTTTTCATCGGCCATTTCCTGTGCGAACATACCCATCAGTTTGCCAGTTTCAGCATCTTCTAAACCATCTAAGAACATGTGATCTTTGACTTCTTTATGTCCCATACGGTAGCCACCACGTGACCCTGGCATAATGTATGGCGCATTAGTCATTGATTCCATGCCGCCAGCGACTGCCACATTGAAACTACCAGCTTTGATGCCGTCATGTGCTTGCATGACTGCTTTTAGCCCTGAACCACAAAGCTTGTTAATAGTGACAGCGCCAGTTGCATCAGATAAACCTGCATTACGCATCGCTTGACGCGCAGGGCCTTGACCCAAGCCTGCAGTCAAGATACAGCCCATAATGACTTCATCAATACTATCGACTGCCACACCTGAGCGTTCGACAGCGGCTTTAATGGCAGCACCACCAAGTTCCGTTGCGCTCATATCTTTTAGTGCGCCTTGGAAGCCGCCCATAGGAGTACGTGCGCCGTTTAAAATTACAATTGCATCATTTGACATCGTTATTATTCCTTTTTACGTATTTTAAATGAGTTTGTTTTAATTAAAACCAAACGCGGACTAGATAGCATCTTTTAGGCTCAATAACTGCAGGCTTTATGCTAGCTCATCTAAGCGAATGCGTACTACTTTATCAGTAATGGTCTCTAATTTTTCAATTTTTTCGATGGCTAGATTCATCTGACTTTCGACCACTGGCAGCGTCAAGATAATAACCGGAACTTGACCAACTTTGTGCGCAGGTTTTTGTAAAATCGCATCGATATTGATACCAGCATCACTTAGAATGCGAGTGATATCTGCCAACACCCCAGGGCTGTCATAAGCATGGACACGCAAATAATAACCGGTAATCATCTGCTCAGCGCGCAATATGGGCGTGTCTGATAGCTGCTCAGGGATAAATGCTAAATGCGGCACGTGGTGACCGTGGTTGTTTTGATTACCGTTGCTTTCATCGCTACGGTCTTTGCTACCTAGAACACGCACCAAGTCCATCACATCGGCCATCACCGCAGAAGCGGTTGCGCCAGCACCAGCACCATCACCGCAATATAACGTCTGTCCAAGCGGATGAGAGTTGACCAACACCGCATTTTTTACGCCATTGACGTTGGCGAGTAACGCATCCTGCGGAATTAGCGTTGGGTGCACGCGCAGCTCGATACCAGAAGCCTCATCATTACCTTGACCATCACGGCGTACGGCAAAGCCCAAATGCTTGATACGGTAGCCAAGCTCTTCCGCATAGTTGACGTCTTGTAAGGTGATACCAGTGATGCCTTCACAGTAGACCTTGTCAAATTGCAGCGGAATACCAAAGGCGATAGAGGCGAGTAATGCCAGTTTATGAGCCGCATCAATACCTTCGACATCAAAAGTCGGATCTGCTTCCGCATAACCCAATTCTTGCGCTTCGCTCAACACGTCGGCAAACGGGCGACCTTTGTCACGCATTTCGGTCATGATAAAGTTGCCAGTACCGTTGATGATACCTGCTAGCCAATCGATTTTATTGGCAGCGAGCGCTTCACGCATGACTTTGATAATGGGGATACCGCCTGCGACTGCTGCTTCATAAGCGACATGGACGTTATGCTCTTCAGCAAAGGCAAAGATTTCGTTGCCATGTTCTGCCAATAGCGCCTTATTTGCAGTCACCACATGCTTGCCGTTTTTAATGGCGTGCATAATTACGTCTTTGGCAAGGGTCGTACCGCCAATCACCTCGACGACGATATCGACATTGTCGCTTGCAGCAGTTGCCATCAAGTCACTGTTTTGCATAATATTGGGATCAATATCATCACGATGACGGCGCGTACCAACTTCGGTAATGATAATGTCGCGTCCGCTACGGCGTTTTAGCTCATTTAAGTTGTCATTGATTAGATTGATCACGCCCGTTCCGACGGTGCCCAGACCAAGTATCGCTAGTTTGATGGAATTACTCACAGTATCCTCAAGAGGTTAAATATAATGAACCAATGATAACGCTGTCACAGCGTCAAATGCGCATGCGCTACTAGCTGTAGTATTTGCGTGCATTTTGACAGTCGCAGCTTTATCGATTTTTCATTACAGTTGAATAAAAAATACTCAAATAAAAAGTATGCTGCTGATTTTTCATAGCGCTTTATCGTATCATACCGACAAGCAGTTGTGACGTCTACACAATGTCGCCATCGTCATAGGTATCACAAATACCTGAAACAATAACAGATTTTAGCTAGCACCGACAGCTTGAGCCAACTCCGCCGCAGGTAGATAGCCACCTACTTGCTGACCAGATTCTGTAAAGATAGCGGGAGTACCACGCACACCAAGTTTTGCACCCAGTGCCATGTGTTCTTGTACAGGGCTGGCACAGCTAGGCGCTTGTACATCAGCGCCCATTTTTCCTTGATTCATGGCCGCCTTACGATCTTGACTACACCAAATAGCTTCCATTTTTGGCACCGATTCCTGACTGCGCGGCCATGCCAAATAACGTACTTCGATACCACGTGCATTGATATCATCCATCTCTTCATGCAATTTACGACAATAACCACAGTCTGCATCGGTAAAGGCATAGACCACTGACTTCGTTTCGCCTATTGCTGGATAAATCACCATGTCTTTTTTATCGACGGCTTTTAGGGCTTCTTGTGCGGTACTAGCAACCAATGCCGCACTGATATCGACAGGCAGAGCCTCGCCAACAGAAATAATCTGACCTTGGATAATGTGTTTGCCAGACTTATCAGTAAAGAAAGAAGGCAGTCCTTCCGCTGTAACCCAATAAATACCATCCATATCTGTTGGTACGGCTGAAATGATATTTTCTTCAATACCGGACGTATTTAAATTCGCCTGCAACGCCTTTACCACGGTAGCATCGCTATCAGCAGATGCTTTACTTGTACTGGTTTTAGCATCGGTATTATTGACGATACTGGTGTTGCTGGTCGCATCTGCTGCATTGTTTGAGCAGCCCGCAGCAACCACAACAAGCAGTGCACTCATCATAAAGCGAGATAAATTATTTCGAGAAAAGCGGTTTTGAGCAAAGGTGTTTTTTGCAATCGGGGATGACATATATAGGTGTCCTGTAGGCATCGTGCCTAATCATGAAGTCGTTTTAAGAAAAATGATACTAAATTTCTATATAAAGCAATACGTATCGATATTGTCTTAAAGGTTTAAAATTAAAAGGTTTTTTTACAATTTAATAATTATAAAAGGTAAGTAATCATGTCGCCTATATTAACATATTTATGGTAAATAACAGCCACAGGCTATGAGGTGATATAGGGAGGTGAGGGTAGCAATAATAGTAGTAGGCATAAACGTCAATTCAAAAAAATAAGATACATTTGTACTATTTAATATCGACGCTTGCCCTTGTAGTCTACGGCTAATAACAGTGTTTTTATAAAAATTCATATAAAACTATTGGTATCAGTTATTTTTAACCCTTTATTTCAATAAATTTTTGCTAAGGAGCACACATGGCAGGTGCCAGTTTATTAACCCTACTTGATGATATCAGTGTGATATTGGATGATGTTTCCGTCATGACCAAAGTCGCTGCTAAAAAAACCGCTGGTGTATTGGGCGATGATTTGGCGCTCAACGCAGAACAGGTCACGGGTGTCAAAGCCAATCGTGAGCTACCAGTGGTCTGGGCGGTCGCCAAAGGCTCATTTATTAATAAACTTATTCTAGTACCAGCGGCACTCTTGATTAGTGCTGTTTATCCACCGCTGGTCACTTTTTTACTAATGTGTGGTGGTTTGTTTTTGGTTTATGAAGGCGCTGAAAAAGTCATTCATCGATTTTGGCCACATGCTTTGCCGCATGATGAGGAGCAAAATGCTCGTCGGCAAGCCAATGCTGATGAGACTATAGATTTGGTCGCTTTTGAAAAGGAAAAGATCAAAGGTGCAGTACGTACGGATTTTATTCTGTCAGCTGAGATTATCGTAATTGCCTTGGGATCAACGGCAAGCGCCACTTTGTTAGAACGAAGCTTGGTGCTGTCTATTTTAGCCATCGGTATTACGATTGGTATTTATGGCTTGGTTGCTGGTATCGTGAAGATAGACGATGCAGGTCTGCATTTAATGGAACAAGAAGGGGCGTTCAAGCAAAAATTGGGCAAGTTAATGTTTGCAGCGGCACCCAAACTGATGAAGTTTCTATCTATCGCTGGCACGTTGGCGATGTTTTTAGTAGGCGGTGGTATCTTAGTACACGGTATCGGCTTCTTACATCATGGAGTAGAGGATATCGCTGATTTAACGGGTATCTTTGAAAGCTTAACGACAACGATATTAAATGGCGTCATTGGTTTTGTTATTGGTGCTGCGGTTGTGGCTATCTTCACAGTTATTAGTAAAATTCGTGGAAAGGACGACACAGCGTCATCTACACACTAAGTCAGTTACCTGTGCTTTAGATTTATATTGATTGTAATTTGATTTCGTAAAAAAGCCCCAAAGTTGCTGACAACTTTGGGGCTTTTGCGTTGGACGTTATACGATTAGCTTTCGCTATCTGAGTCATCAGCCTCTAGCTTTTCAGCTTGCGTGGGCTTTTTATGCTCCGTTTTAGGCTTACGGCTACGTGCCTTTGGTACTTTTGGCGTGGTTAAATTAAACATGCCAGTTTGTGGCAGCAGTTGTTCAGCCACATTCTCAATCATGTTTTTATAACTGGCAATCGTCGTTTTAGATTTAGCTGCCTGACTGTCATCTTTGCCCGCTTCTTTGGTATTGATAGGTTGCTCTACCTTAGGCTCATCTGCTGGCTTAGTTTTTTCAACGTCAGCTTCTTGAGTATTAGCCTCTTCAATATCAGCAGCTTCGCTATCGTCATGTGCCCCATCAGTCTTTTCAGCTGCTACGCGCTCAGCAATAACAGTGCCTTCATTCGACGGCTCGTCAGTTGCTTCTGCTAGGGCTTGATCTGCTTCTAGGAGCTGTTCGCTATGAGCGCTGATATTATCAGCCTGAGCTTGATTGGCTAGAGCATTTGCCTCAACATCATGAGCATCCACATTGTTATCATCATGTTCAATAACCGCTTGCTCAGTATCAGCCGCTTGTTCGGTCGGTAGACTCAACACTGCGGGCTCCTGATAACTAGGATGTTGACCACGTGGATCGTTGCCAGCACGCTTACCAATGGCGCGTGGTTCGACGTCTGTTTTACCTTGCGTTGCCGCAAACTGACTGACCGCTTGTGTCATCGTTTCAAAGCGCGTCAGGTAATCTGCCGCCAATGGCTGATAGCCATAGTTGCTAAAGTCGAAATTGCTGTCCTCAACGTTAGTATCAGCAGTCGGTGTGACGCTCGTTCCAATGTTGGCTGATTTGTTAGCTGATTTTGCTTGCTGCGTATGTGCATCGATAGCAGCAATAAAGCAACTAATGACACCGTCATTTTTCAAACGACTTTCTGCATCTGTTAATGCTTTACGAACAAAATCACCAACGGTGCCACGAATAGTCGATGGGCTTACCACTACAGGCTCAGCTACTGATGGTTGTTGAGTTACTTGCGCTTGCTGACTACGAACCACACGTGGATCATTACTAGCCTGACCAAACTTCTCAGCAGTCACGTAGCGCTTGGCAAATAATGCTTCGTGCGTTAGTGCCAGTGCTGAGTTGTTCTTATCATTTGCGCTATGACCACTTGCGCTATGACTGTCATTGGCATTGCTAACATCGGCGTCACTGTCGGTAGCGTCAACAGTGTCACTATTCGCTTTTTCTGTCGATTCTGATTCGGGCTGTTTTGGCGTTATTGCTACGCTGTCCACGTTAGTATCCACAGATTTTGAATGGTCAGTTTGGTCTTTGGTAACGCTGTTAGATGTTGGTTGCTCATCTACAGCAGGTTTTTTGTCAGTAGTGTTACTGTCTGTTTTCGGGGCATTATTTTGTCCCTTGTCCTCAGTGGTGCTAACGTTAACATCATCAACATTAACATCATGTGTTGCTACAGTGCCTTCGTCGTTACCCTTCACAGCAGCTGTTTCAGGAGCAATTTTTTTGTCATTGCTCTGCTGATTATCACTTTGCTGTGTATTAGCTTCTTTTTTACTGCTTTCTTTATTAACATCATTCGCTGATTTTTGCTTTTCAGTAGATTGAGGTTTTGTCTGTGTAGACTTACTGTCATCTAGAGACAAGTGTACGACTTCTGGCGATTTCAGCTCAACAGGTGCTTCATTGACCTGTAGCACGACTTCATTAGGATCTTGATTTCGACGCGTGTTAGAGTGATTTTTTCGGCCGTTTGCACCTGTCGTCGCTTGCTGATTGGGTTGCTTAATATTTTCAGCTGTTAGTGTCTCGCCGCGCTCTAACTTGCCACGTGAGCCGCGTTGACTATGCGATTTACGCTTCGCACGAGTTTGCTCATCTGCCGTATTACTGTCTTTATCAGCATCATCATTGCGCTCGTTTGCATGGTGGCTACTGTCTTGACGACTGCTGTTTTGCTGATTATTGTCTTGACGATTGTTGCGGTTGCGCTCATTCGTGCGTCTGGTATCCTGTTGACGTTTGTTTTGATTGTCAGCCTGCTTGTCATCAGCGTTATTTGCCGCATTATTTGAGGTGTTGTTCTCGGTATCGCCGCTTACTTCATTGCTCGACTCTTCTGCCTGATCTTTTCTTTGACGAGGTTTAGAAGATCTAGATTTACGTGGCTTACGTCTTCTTCTATCTTCATTACTGCTATCATCATCGGTGTCGCTGTCTGAGCTACGACGCGCTTGTTGACGATTGGCATTGTTGTCGGATGGTTGTTCGTTATTTTTCTGACTGTTCTGCTGATTTGCTGGTACATTGCTCGATGCACCCGTTGATGTATTACTCAGGGCACTGCTATCAACTTGTCCAAATGAGCCTAAGCTTTGTGCGCCATTATTTACTAGTGCTTCAATGGCTTCCGCTGCATCACGACTACTGACGCTAGGCGTCGTTGAGGCTTGTGGTGCTTGCGCAAATAGGTTTGATAACCACGCCACTGCTTGTGGCTGAGCTGCTGTCTCAACATGTGCAGGAGCTGTAGTTGCTGCTACTGGAGCAACAGGGGCAGGGGCTGCCACACTCTGGTTGTTGTTTGCTTGTGGCGCGCGCGCCGATGAAACGTTGGTCGTATTTTTATTGTTGCGATGGTCGTTGCTGTGTTTACTATGCTCAGCTGTACTGGTCGGTTTGTTTGATTGGCTAGCAGTATCATTGCTCGCTATTTGACGTGGCTGGCGCGTTGGCTGTTGCTCTGGACGCTCTTTTTCAGCCGTTTGCCAGTCAACTTCATAACCCAAATCGCTATGTTCTTGGGCTGTATCCGTAATACGCTCATAACTTGAAGGCGCAAAGCCATCACGGTTAAAGTGTAGTTTAAAGTTAGGCGACTCTAAATGCGCGTGTGGCAAAATCGTGATACGCGTGCCACTGTCTTGCTCAAGATAAACTAAGGCATCACGTTTTTCGTTTAATAAGAAGGCGGCGATATCTGTTGGAACTTCTGCTTGTACTTCACCTTGACGTTCTTTGAGAGCGATTTGCTCAATTTGACGCATAATTGATAGTGACAATGAGCGCAAATCGCGAATCATGCCGTTACCATGGCAGCGTGGGCAGATATATCCTGTTGACTCTTCTAATGATGGACGCAAGCGTTGACGGCTCATTTCCATCAAACCAAATTTAGAGATATCACCAAACTGTACGCGCGCACGGTCATATTTAGTGGCATCAATCAGACGTTTTTCGACTTCCTTTTGATGCTTATTGTCATTCATGTCAATAAAATCAATAACAATCAAACCACCCATATCACGCAGACGCAATTGACGAGCGATTTCATCAGCTGCTTCTAAGTTAGTATGATAGGCGGTCTCAGCGACATCTGAACCTTTGGTCGATTTGGCTGAGTTGATATCGATAGAGACCAATGCTTCCGTTTGGTCGATGACGATTGAGCCACCTGAAGGCAAACGTACTTCACGCTGATAGGCGGTTTCGATTTGCTTTTCGATATTAAAGCGCGAAAACATGGGCTCATAGTCGGTATATTTGCGTAGCTTTTCTGCTTGTTTTGGCATAACCGCATCGATGAAGCCAGCGGCTTCAATATAAGCGTTTTCATTATCAATCCAAATCTCAGCGATATCATCACGTAGATAATCACGGACAGCACGGGTTACGACGCCTGCTTCTTGATGTACCAAGCGCGGTGAAGGGTATTTTTGATTTTGTTCTTGAATGGCTTGCCAGATATTCAGCAAGTGGTTTAAATCGTGCTGTAAGTCTTCTTGAGTTTTACCAATACCCGCGGTACGAATGATGACACTCATACCTTTTGGTAAATCAAGATTGCTTAGCATACGCTTCATGTCTTCACGAAGTTTGCCTGAAATTTGACGTGAGATACCGCCACCACGAGGGTTATTTGGCATCAATACCAAATAGCGACCTGCTAAAGAGACATAAGTCGATAGGGCAGCGCCTTTATTGCCGCGCTCCTCTTTTTCGACTTGGACGATTAATTCATCGCCTTCTTTGATCAGCTTTTTGATGTTTTCGTCACGTGGATTACCGCTTAAGTATTCAGCAGAGATTTCACGAATGGGTAAAAAACCTTGGCGCTGTGAGCCATATTCGACAAACACCGCTTCAAGCGATGGCTCGACACGGGTCACATGACCTTTATATATATTTGATTTTTTTTGTTCACGAGTACGGTTTTCAAGATCGAAATCGTAAAGATGATTGCCTTTACATAAGGCGACACGAATTTCTTCGTTTTGAGTAGCGTTGATCAAAATGCGTTTCATATTTGTATCCTATGAGTACGCATAACAACGACGAGACGGGCTTTAGAGCGCAATGGCAAGTATGGCTAATATTTAAATTAGCATGGGCAGATGTTAATCAACGATAGAACGTAAATCATGGGTTAATAAAGCACTTGGGCTTTGTCAATGGCTTGTTTTTTACCTAAAGTGTGTTAGCAAAACTAACGTAAATATAAAATTTATAGGGTGTAAGGCTATCTATTTATATCCTATTATTGATAGGTTTGGTACAAATATTAATGCGTCAGCATGCGATTCAGTTTTACTATCAGCAAGCTTTATTGGTAGTCATGCCAGCTTACTTTGTAAGAGCAGGCGACGGGCAGTGACGAGATTCAATATACTGATATTCAAAAGGCGTTGTGCTGCTGCAATCCATCCATCAAAGTCTAGCAATAATATCGCTGTTATAAATACCATTATATGAAATGGTGATATTCAGCAATTATTTGTTTAGGTAAAGCAATTGGTCACTCTTTATTTATCGTTCTTTCTGATATAACGTCAATAATATCTTGGGTGTTTTACGGTTAGGTGTCGCGGCTCCGGTGATCAGCGGGGCGTACTTGGCAAACAGAATAAATGACCAAACTATCGGTGTGGTGCTGTATTCATATCTTTTTTATCGTTATCTGTTTGACCACCAATACGTAGGCAGCTATCGATATACTTCTCGATCCTAATGCTAAACAACCCATACTTGCTCAACTACACTTGCGTAAAGGACCGCCAGATAACCAGTCATTAAATCATGAATAATTATCAAATAAAGTCGTTGTCATGCAGGTTGTGAGTCAATGTAGTGTCATTATCGGTCAATAAACAGGCGCTTAGCCAAACTTATCAACGCTGAATTTATGAACACAAAGGTATTTAGTGTCACTATTTATTCTATGGTACTGAGTAAAGTCAGTACGATACTTTCATTTTACAATTTATGGGGACATATCTATAAATATCTACAAGTGATATTTCTAAACAGATACTGCGCCCTAAAATCCGATTAAACATACAATGTTGGCAGGGTATACCGCTAATACCTTTTCACTAAAAGTTCGTAAAAATGGTAATGCGCTATTTAGGACAACAACAATGATTATTGCTGCAGTCTCTGCTTAATTGTCGCTCAACATGCTAAACTATAGCAAATCTTTCTGTAAATACCTAACTAAAAATGACGAAGCCAAAAATGACTGACGACGCACCTACCCATGAAGCCCCTGCTATTTTTAATAGTAAAACACGCCCGCAAAGCGCTGATGATGAAATCAGCAACTTTGGTAAGGTAAACTATCTTGAAGTAACCCGCCATCAACACGATCAGCGCTTGGATAATTTCTTACTGAACCGTTTAAAAGGTCTGCCAAAACCGCATATCTATAAAATGATTCGCTCAGATGAGATTCGGGTCAATAATAAACGCTGCAAAGCGCACGACAGAGTACAGCGTGAAGACGTGGTACGTATCGCGCCAGTGGTACTTGCTACCCGCGAAAAACCAATTATCAGTGCCGAGTTTGCTAAAAGCTTGTTAGCGCGCGTAGTATATGAAGACGAAGGAATGTTAGTACTGAATAAGCCTTCTGGCATCGCCGTTCACGGTGGGAGTGGTTTGGACTTTGGTGTTATCGAAGCCATGCGTGAAGTGACAGGTAAAAAATACCTAGAGCTGATACATCGCATTGATAAAGACACCTCAGGTCTATTGATGATTTCTAAAAAACGCTCAGCGTTAAAAGCGTTGCAACAGCATCTCGTCGATAAAACCATCCAAAAGCATTACTTATGTATCGCTAAAGGTCAGCCAGCATTAAATGAGCAACGCATTGATGCATCATTGCTACGCTATACAGTTGCTAGTGGTGAACGCCGCGTCAAAGTAGATGCGCAAGACCCACAATCTAAAGAAAGCCATACGGATATCGTCGTTCATGGTCGTTTTATGATTGCTGATCAGCCAGTTAGTTTAATTGAAGCCAAACCACTGACCGGTCGCACTCATCAAATCCGTGTGCATTTGGCTCATATTGGTCACGCTATCTTGGGTGATGATAAATATAATGTGCATGATAAATCAGGCGTCCATCGCCTGTGTCTGCATGCGTGGCGTTTAGACATTCCAGGCTATGAAACTATTACTGCACCGCTACCAGATGACATGGCAGATTGGTTGCCAGAGCAAATTAAATTGCCTGAATAAGTCGCCAAATAAAATTTTTAAGCATTAACTTTAAACGTCACGAACGCTTATTTTTCTTAATAAGTCGCCGTGACGTTTTCGTATCTACCATTTATTATTGATATTCGTTAAGGTCTATTTATGAGCAATCAATCTGTCGCTAGTATCTCTAGCGCTTCCAAAGGAACTCAGTTATCAGCCAGCCATCGTTTAGCGGATAAGACGCTGATTATTTTTGATTGGGATGGGACGCTGATGGATTCCATTGGATTAATCGTTGAGTCAATGCATGTGGCAGGAGAGGCGCATGGGTTCCAGACCACCGATAAAGCTGTACAAGACATCATTGGGCTGAGCTTAATGAATGGCATTGAGATTTTGTATCCGCAAGCCAATGACACGCAAAAGCTTGCGATTCAGCAAAACTATGCAGACCACTATATTGCCAACAGCCACAGTACACCGCTTTTTGCGCCGATAGAAGGGATGTTGCAGACCCTACAAGCCCAAGGTAAAAGTCTCGCGGTTGCAACTGGTAAAAAGCGAAAGGGCTTAGACCGCGTATTAGATGCTTCAGAGAGCCACCATTATTTTGTGATGACCCGCTGTGCCGATGAGGCAGGCTCAAAACCTGACCCGCAGATGTTGACCGATATTTTGGATTATACGCAGCAGCAAATCGCCAATGCTGTTTTCATCGGTGACAGTATCTACGATATCCAAATGGCAACGAGACTGGGCATGACCAGTATTGCGGTGAATTATGGTACAGCATCACCTACAGAGCTCGCCGCACAGCAACCCTCTTATCAGGTTGACACGCCACAAGCGTTGGCTGAGCTTCTATGTGCTTAACTAAAAGCACTTAAATAAAGGTGCTTCAATAAAAAAATTTTTGAATGCTAAAAAATGATAATAAAAAAAGGGCTTATCGATAATAATGATAAACCCTTTTTACTTGGAGACGATGATATTTATTTGTTTTATTTTTGAGCACTATCCTTATTGAGCACTATCCTTATTGAGTGCTATCCTTCTGAGTACTTTCCTTTTCAATAGCGTCTTTTTCGATGTTATCTTTTTCGATCGCTTCTTCCAACTCAGCGCCTTCTAGTAACGCAAAAGAGGATTCAATGATTTTGTCTGCATCGAGCTGATACTCATACCAGTTGCCCATGACACCAGCCAGCTCATCAAGACCTTCTTTTCTTAGTGCTGAAAATAGCTGAATGCTACAGTTCAATCCCAGTTCTTTTAGTCTTTTACGAGTATTAAGTAACGCATTTTTAGATGCGCCATACTTTAGCTTATCTGCTTTGGTTAATAAGATATGCACCGGCAGTTCACCATCATTTGCCCAACGTAGCATTTGCTCGTCAAAGAACTTCAATGGATGACGAATATCAGTCATGAGCACCAAACCTGCAAGGCTTGAGCGCGCCACCAAGTATTCTTCTAGTTCAACCTGCCATTCTTTTTTCATCTCAAGCGGTACGGCTGCGTAGCCATAACCTGGCAAATCCACCAAACGCCTATCAGCATCACCAATACTAAAAAAGTTAATCATCTGCGTGCGACCAGGCGTTTTAGATGAGCGTGCGAGTTGGCGTTGGTTGGTTAAGGCATTAATAGCAGAGGATTTACCTGCGTTTGAGCGTCCTGCAAAGGCAACTTCTAAGCCCATATCGGGTGGGCAGAGACGAAAAGTAGGCGCTGACATCATAAACTCAGTTTGCTGAATTTTTTGACGAGATTTAGTGTTGAACAATGCATGTTCGGCGGCGACATCAGTAAACGGGGTACTCATAAATGGCTCATTAATCTTTAAGAAATTGGATACGGTTATAAAATTTTAATCAACTGGTTGTCGAGAAGACAGTGCATTAGACAAAAAATCGTTACGAAGTTATTCATCATAACTTTCAATGTTTATTGGTCATAAACACAGTCATTTCAAGTTACCGACTATTCTATACTATTACTTATCTTACTTATTGAAATAACTATGATTAGCATCACATAAATGACAGAATACCATTAAAATAAGCGCTCATTAGAGCAAGTTGCCGCTTTTGTTCATACGTTACCAAAGCCAAACTATATTTATCTATATTTATACGACATACATTGTTACAATGTTTAATAAGATATACTGAACGAACGACGTTTAATAGCAAGATTGATTAAACGAGAGAAGCATCAAAAGGAGGTGTTCTATGGTTTCAATCAATGCATTTTTTAGCCAGACCTATCGAGTTTTAGTAGGTAGCGGAGCGGTATTACTGCTCAGTAGTGCTATCATGACTAGCGCTAATGCTGCTGATATTGCAGCCACCTATGATAACTCATGTGCTGCCTGTCACGATAGTGGGGCGCTGAACGCCATCAAAAAAGGTGATAGTGCCAAATGGCAACAGCTTATCAAACAAAAAAGCATGCCGACACTTATCAATTCCGTCAAAAGTGGTATGACGCAGATGCCTGCTGGTGGTCTTTGTAACAGCTGTAGCGACGATGATTATCGTAAGTTGATTGAGTACATGAGTAAGTGAGACGCTGACCGATAAAGCAACACAATACGACACACTATAAAACAACTTAAAAAAGCGCTGGGTTTTTTAGCCTGTAAGCGCTTTTTGTTTTTTGTTGGCATACTTGTCTATGTGTTAGAAAAACTGATGGATGTGACGATTAAGTAGGCAAATGCTACAAAGTCTTGCTATAATAATCGAAAATAAACCCTGATGTTAGTAAGTACTTTCAGACTGCTTGTGGCCAAGACCTTAAAACATATACCTACCTAACCAATAGTAGGGTGGTTTATATGAGGGATCTTATCAGTGCAATCACTCTAAATAATGCTTACGCCGAGCTAGTAGGATTTGTATCAATGAAAAAGTTAATCGCTGCTGCCAGCTTATGCGTTGCAAGTTTCAGCGTACAAGCTGCTATTATTGTTCCTGAGTACGACGTCAATGCCGGTAAGCAAATTGCAGAAACGGTTTGTGCTGCTTGTCATGGTGTTGATGGTGTCAGTGTTGTCCCTGCGCAGCCTAACTTGGGTGGCCAAAACGTAAAGTATCTTTACAAACAGTTGGTCAACTTTAAAGCAGGTTATCGCAAGAACGGTATTATGCAATCACAAGTTGCAAATTTATCGCAGCAAGATTTAGCCAACGTGGCTGGTTATTATGCTAGCCAAGCACCTTGGGGTGTTGGATTTGGTAATCCTGCGACCAACCAAGAAGCCACTAAGCTATTCTTAGGTGGTGATAAGTCACGCGGGGTCATCGGTTGTGCAGGCTGTCATGGTCCAGATGCTGCTGGTAATACTTGGGCGGCATTTCCACGCTTAGGTGGTCAGCATGCACAGTACATCGCAACTCAGCTAAAACTCTTCCGTGCGGCTGGCCGTGTTGATGATGTTGATAGTGATGAGCAAAAACGTGTCAATGATGCTGCGAAAGAAGGCGATATGGGTATGATGCAGACAGTCGCATCGAAACTATCGGATCGTGATATTCGTATCTTGTCAGACTATATCAGTGCTGTTCACTAATTCATTGGTATCAGCTACGAGTGCCTAATACACCTTGCATCACTGAAATTAATAAGCACTTGACCATATATCCGCCATTGTTTCATTATTAAACCCCGATTTCGGGGTTTTTTTATAACTGTTCATCCCTTATATTATAGAGACCTTATAGTCATTCCATTATAAAAGAGTCTGCCGCATTAACCTCGCTTGAAGTATTGAATATACATTTGCTTCTGGTTACCTTGTGCTTCTTTTAAATGGAATCGACTATATAAAATAAAACTGCTTACAGAGGCCTATCGTTGCTCTGTATCATGATAAATTATCGTTATTCACTTTATACCAAACCCACAGACTATGATTTGCGCTGTCAAACTTGTTTCGTCTACAATGCGTAGTACGGACACTCGTTTTCCTAGCTATTCTCATTTTTGTGAAAGGTATTAGATCGTTTGGATTTAGATTATGATGATCCGTTATGCTTCTTATTTTATCGCGGCACTGCTACCGCTACTGCTGTTTCGTTGGTTTGCACCAGCATCCATTGGTGAGATTGACTTTTGGTTACTCTGGCTATTGGCGATGGTATTGGTATCCTTGCCCGTTGTTTATGCGGAAATTGCCTTAGCCTATCGTAGTGTCGATGCACCATTAGCAGGGATGCAAAAGCTTACTCGCGAAGCAGATGCCAGCCCAATATGGCGTAGTTTTGGGTGGCTCGCCGCGCTGGTCTCTATTCTGATTGCGGCGTTAGTGATCTCAGGCGCGAGCACAGGTATTTTGGAGGCATTGACGGAGCTTAATAGCGCTCCTGCTATACCAGATTTTGCGATCGCTGCTGGCCTTATGGTCATTGCTGTGTTACTCAGTTTATTGGGCGTTGCACCGTTACCGATTGGCCTGGGATTAATGGTGATAGGCTTATTGCTCGGCGTGGCAAATGGCCTACCCAATATTGACTTTGCGATGACTGATATCAGCTTAAATGAATGGGCACGTGCAGTCGCGTTAGCGTTGGTTAGTGTGGGTGCAGGCACAGGCTTATACTGGTTTGGTCAAAACTTGGTAACGAACCAAGTGGCAACAGCGGTAGACACGGACAATATCAATGCACAAAAACCTGCTCGCAGCCGTGCGCCGAGTGAGTATCGGGCAACCAAATTGGTACTCCCGATTTGGATATTGCAATTGATCGTTGGGGTTGTGGCGTTATCTATTAGTGGCATGGCATTGCCACCGATTGGACAGCTATCGTATTGGATAGGGGTGTTATTTGTCGCCAGCTATTTGCTGCATTATAGTACCCAGCAATTAGCGCACAAGTTTGGACTACTGGTCAGTTTGGTATTAACCTTTGTCTTGGCGCTTTTATTAGTCGTTATCATACCAACTGTTTGGCTGGTCGGACTTTTAGTGATTATTAGCAGCATAGCGGTATTATTGCTGTCTATCTTTGCGGGTTGGCAGATGAAAATTAGTCATCTGCGTAAGTCATTAAATTTTGGCAATGAAGCGTTTTATAACTTATGGCGAATAGCGATTCGTTTGATTGTGCCACTAGCACTGCTATTGGCATTGATAGGTTGGGTGATGCAGTGGTTGAGTTAACCGCTAATGGCATTCAATCTGATAATAATTGTGCGCCGTCATCTGAGCAGACCATGCTAATGACTGTTTATTTGGCATATGCTGAAGATGCAAAATGTCAGCATTATTTAACCTTACAGGTTAATAATGAAACAAGTTTGTATGAGGCATTGAGGCAGGCAGGATGGTTGGTGAAATTTCCAGCGTTAGCACGTTGGTGTGAGCAAGTGGCAGATATTACCACGCCAACGGCGAAGCGTTGGCATGTGGGTATCTATGCACAAAAACAGCCGCTCAGCTATCGCTTGCAGCCTTTTGATCGTATCGAAGTATATCGCAGCTTAAGCGCTGATCCCATGTCTCAGCGCAAAAATAAATCTCGAGTTTAAGCGATGTTGCGCCATCTATCATTAAAGCCAGTTGCCGTTCTTGATTATGAGGCAGGTAGGTTTTCGATACCTTCAATACGATTGACCAAACCATTATTATCAAAGTAGATAATTAAGTGCTGACTGGCATTTTTGACATCAGCAATACCCTTGCGGCTACCTTCTGTCCCTGCTTTGTAATCGTAAATATAATCCCAACGCTTAGGTTCTAAGGTGTCTCTAATAGCTGGGCTACCAAGGATATAAAGGACTTGGTTTTGATTCATACCCACTTGCAGTTTTTGCGCTTGTGCTTGAGTGATGGCAGTGCCTTGTGGCAAATCAATCTTATAAACACTCAATAATGAGCAGCCAGACATAGCGACAGTAGCGCTAAGCATACTGGTTATGACAATCTTGCGTAATACGCTTGCAGGGCTTAACGGACGAAAAGTTAATGTCTTTATCATGGTAAGATGACTCATAAGAAATGAATTAGGCGCAGCCAGAGGTTGTTAATGCGAGTCTGGCCGACAATCTTGGACAAATGATACGTCATTTACTTGCAATTTCCTACCACTTACGACATTATTTACCAAATGCTACCTGAGTCATTTTATTATTTATATTTTAAATTCATAGACTTGCGTTAGGATTATTATAGAAAATAACAGGCTTGGAAATCAGGTCAAATCAGCCAGTCTGCTGTTATTAAAATGTTTCATATACTATAAAAAATAATCGTTAACGATTATTTATCTCATATTTTTGGTTCTTTATTTGCTAAGACTGTCACAGTCAGAAGGGATATTATGGCTTCTTTTACCAATCAAGATTTACGTAAAGCGGGATTAAAAGTCACTTTACCTCGCATCAAGATTTTAGAGCTACTAGAGAGTGCAGAGTTGCATCATATGAGTGCTGAGGAGGTTTATAAGGCACTGATAGAGCAAGGTGAGGATGTGGGTTTAGCGACTGTCTACCGAGTGCTGACGCAATTTGAACAGGCTGGTATCGTCGAGCGTCATAACTTCGAAAATAATTTATCGGTGTTTGAAATTACCCAAGAAGGCCATCATGACCATTTGGTTTGTGACGTTTGTGGCAAGATTATAGAGTTTCATAACGAAGTCATAGAAGAAGAGCAACTTAAAGTCGCAGAAAAGCACGGATTTAAGTTATCAGGTCATTCATTGGTGCTATACGGTATTTGTAATGACCAAGAGTGTCGGGATAGCATCAAGTAATTTTTTTAATTGGTGAGCATGCTCTATATTTGATATTATTTTTAGTGCGTTATCGCCACATATAAAATAGGAAAAGCCCTCATAATAATATGAGGGCTTTCTTATAAGTTTTTATGGCAAAAACGAATAACAACGCTCAAAAGCCACGCTTAACTGATATCTAATGATAAGTTATCCGCACCTTCATCCAGATTGGCTGTGCCGTTCTTACTGCTAAGTTTGATTTTTAGGCGTAAATCATTAGGAGAGTCAGCATGAAGAATGGCTTCTTTATAGGTGATTTCTCCTTGCTCATATAAGTCAAAAAGAGCCTGATCAAAGGTTTGCATACCGCTATCCCGCGATCGTGTCATGACATCTTTGATTTCATGAACCTCGCCTTTACGGATATAGTCACTAATCAGCTGTGAGTTCAATAAAATCTCAATAGCCGCACGGCGTCCTTTACCATCAGGAGTGGGAATGAGCTGCTGTGCAATAATGGCTTGCAAGTTGAGCGACAAATCCATGAATAACTGATTGTGGCGACTGGTTTCAAAAAAGTGAATGATACGGTCAATCGCTTGGTTGGCATTGTTGGCGTGCAACGTTGCAAACACTAGATGGCCTGTTTCTGCGTACTGGATCGCGTAGCTCATGACCTCACGGTTACGAATCTCACCAATCAAGATAACATCAGGTGCTTGGCGTAACGTGTTTTTTAGGCCTGCTTCAAATGAGTGGGTATCGATACCAACTTCACGCTGGGTAATAATACAACCACGATGTTTATGGACAAACTCGATAGGATCTTCGATGGTAATGATGTGACCATGCGAGTTTTGATTACGGTGTCCGATCATAGAAGCAAGGGTCGTTGATTTACCTGTACCCGTTGCACCCACTAGCAGAATGATACCGCGTTTTTTCATTGCCAACTCTTTTAACGCGGGCGGCAAACGCAGCTCTTCGACAGTCGGAATTTTATTTTCAATTTTCCGTAAAATCATCCCTGCCATATCACGCTGTATAAAGGCGCTGACCCGAAAACGTGCTTGCTGTGCTTCATCAGCAATGGCAAATTGGCACTCGTTGGTCTCTTCAAACTCTTTTTGCTGGTTTGGTGTCATGACGCCTTTGACCAATCGCATGGTTTGCTCAGCGGTTAAAGGCGTTTTACCAACAGGCAAAATTTTGCCATTCACTTTCATGGAAGGCGCTACATCAGCGGTAATAAAAAGGTCCGAGCCATTTTTATTGATCATTAACTGCAATAGTTTATCAATGTCCATATCGTACCTGCATTCGATGTAAATCGATTAAAAAAGTATTTAAAATCATGTTTTAAAAATCGCCAGTAGCAATAAAAGTAAGGCATATCATGGCTCATGAATGCTTGTATTATGGACTCACACATCAATCGTCAATTATTATAAGCCAGTGACGCACGATTAATAATATTACAAGAATGCCTCAGGCTGTTTGGCATAAGGACGGGCTACGTCTTTACTAATGGTGCCTTTTGCTACTAGGTTTTTGAGCGTTTGATCCAGCGTAATCATACCTTCACCTGCACCTGTTTGGATAGCAGAGTACATTTGAGCGATTTTATTCTCACGTATCAAGTTACGGATAGCGGGTGTGCCGAGCATGATTTCATGTGCTGCTACACGTCCGCCTGCTTGACGACGCAAAAGCGTTTGTGAAATAACGGCTTGGAGTGACTCTGATAGCATCGCCCGAATCATGTCTTTTTCTGCGGCGGGGAATACATCAATGACACGGTCAATGGTTTTAGCGGCTGAACTGGTGTGTAGGGTACCAAACACTAAGTGACCAGTCTCTGCTGCTGTCAATGCCAAGCGAATGGTCTCAAGGTCACGTAGCTCACCGACCAAAATCACATCGGGATCCTCACGTAGCGCAGAGCGCAATGCAGGCTCGAAACCTAAGGTATCGCGGTGCACCTCACGCTGGTTAATCAAGCTCTTTTTGGAGTCGTGAACAAATTCGATCGGATCTTCAATAGTTAAAATATGCTCTTTACGGCTCTCGTTGATATAGTCAATCATGGCAGCCAGCGTTGTGGACTTACCAGAACCTGTCGGACCCGTGACCAATACCACGCCACGTTTAAAGTCTGACACGCGCTTAAACACATCTCCCATCCCTAAGTCTTCCATCGTTAGGACTTTAGATGGAATGGTACGAAAGACAGCGCCCGCCCCACGGTTTTGATTAAAGGCGTTTACCCGAAAACGTGCTAGATTGGGAATCTCAAAAGAGAAATCCGTCTCATAAAATTCTTCAAAGTCAGCGCGCTGCTTATCGTTCATGATGTCATAAATAAGCTGATGCACAACCTGATGAGTCATCTCTGGCATATTAATACGGGTCATTTCACCATCAACACGTATCATTGCTGGCATACCGGCTGAAATATGTAAATCTGATGCTTTATGCTTAACCGTAAAGCGCAGCAAGTCTTCGATGCTTAAATTGTTTTTTTCAGCCATAATCGGATATTCCTATCAATCAATAAGGGTAGGACAAAAGAGCAAAAAAGGGGAGTGATTATCAATCGATAAACGATCTGATTAAAGTCGGTCACGTTAATAAAGGAGTAGCGATGGTCTTTACCATTACTATTATATTCAGTAGCATATGTTAAACCATGTAACAATATAATAACAAGACTACCGACAATTAACCATCTACTACACCGATAAAATGTAAAATTAGTCATTATGAGTGTCGATTTATAGATTGATACTTGTTGATTTTTTATATTGAAAGACATTTATAAAAAGTTTAACCCTAATTAATAAAAGTTCATTATAGAATTGAGTAAAAATAGAAGTCATTAAAAGTGACTGATTAAAAAATGGATTAAATTATTCTTGTGAGTAATATATGAAAGAAATAAAAAATAATATTGATAGCCAAAATCTTATTGCGAGCTGGCAGCAAGTGAGCAAGCAAATGACTCAAGCGTGTGAGCATGCGGCACGACAAGCAGATAGTGTGACGTTGCTGGCAGTTTCTAAGACCAAACCAGCTGATATGATTGCTACTTTGGCTCAGCAAGGACAGCAGCACTTTGGTGAAAATTATTTGCAAGAAGCCATCGAAAAAATCGATACGCTAAAACGACAGCCAGAAACTAAAGGCATTGTTTGGCATTATATTGGTAGTATCCAGCGCAATAAGACCCGCGATATTGCTGAGCATTTCGATTGGGTACAAACGGTTGAGCGTGACATTATTGCTCAACGCCTAAACGACCAGCGCCCAGCTGAGCTACCCCCACTGAATGTATTGATTCAGTTGAATATCGATAACGAAGAAAGCAAATCAGGCTGCCTGCCAGCACAGCTACCTGATTTGATAACTGCTATCAAGGGGTATGACAGGTTACAGCTGCGTGGTTTGATGATTATTCCTGCTAAGGGAGGTACGGATGCTTTTACCCGTACCAAGCAGTTATTTGATGAGATTAAAGAGACTCATGCAGAGCTAGATGCTTGGGATACACTGAGCATGGGCATGAGCGGTGATATGACAGAGGCGATAGCCAGTGGTTCGACGATGGTGCGCGTTGGTAGCGCCATATTTGGCGCACGAGCTTAAACTTTTATTTATCAGACAGTCTCATCCATTCTGGTCACCAGCATCTGAGTGATTTTGAGATTGTCCGTTGCGATAATTTCAAATCGATAATTGGCATATTCGATAGTATCGGTTTTCTTTGGAATCTTGCGTAGCATGTACATCATAAAGCCACTGATGGTTTCATAGTTCTGACTGCGTGGCAGATCAACGATATCTAAAGCGCGTACGACGTCTTCGATAGGAGTCATACCATCGATTAGCCACGAGTTGTCAGTACGTTGAACAATGGGCTGCTCCTCCAAGGTGACAAGCTCCCCCATGACGATACTCATCACATCCTTGAGCGTGATGACACCCACTACCAATCCATACTCATTCACGATGACGGCAAAGTCAGCGCCTGTAGATTTAAACATCTCTAATACTTCAAACAAGGACAAGGTATCAGGAACGAAGAGTGCAGGTTTGAGTAGGGCTTTGTCAGTTAAGCTGACCTCTTGCTGGTTAAGAACCAATGCCAAAAAGCTGCGCGACTCTACATAACCAATAATGTGCTCTAGGTCATCTTCCTGACAGACCAAAAACTTGTTATGTGGTTGTTCAATCATCACTTCAACGACTTTTTCAGTGCTCGTTTTGGTATCAAAATAAACAATATTTTCACGTGGATTCATCACCGACGTTACGGTGCGCTCTTGCATGTCAAAGATATTTTCTATCAGATGATGTTCTTGTTTTTTGAGCACACCAGCTTCAGCACCAGCATCCATGACAGCATAAATATCTTCTGGCGTCATATCGTCTTGCCGTATGGTTGAAATACCCAGTAATTCAAAGATGACATTTGCTGCACCATCAAATATCCAAATCACGGGTTTGAATATAAAAATCAATAGCATCATTGGTCGTACGAGACGTACAGCGATAGCTTCAGTGTTTGACATCGCCAATCGTCTGGGCATCAAATCAGCGAGCAGAGAAAACAAACTGGTGATCAGCACAAATGATATGACGGATGACACTGCTTCATTCTTCACCAAAAGCTCTAGATAAGGGCTAATAGCTGACTCACCTACCGCACCAGCCGAGATAGCGACGGCATTCAAAACCACTTGTACGACAGTAATAAAACTGCCAGGGTGCTCTTGCATTTTAAGGACGTCAAATGCGCGGACATCCCCTTCTTTTGCCATGATTTGTAGCTTAATTTTGCGACCAGCAGCGATGGCAATTTCGGCAGCCGATACAAAGGCACTGAGGGCAAGCAATAAAAGAAGAAAGATACTAGCGGTTAGCAAACTCATGACATACTCGGTAAAAAAATATAGGGATTAAAATAATTGAAGTTAAAGAATGAATGGGTTAGAAGTACAAAAAGAAAGTGTTGTTTATAACAGCTTGGCATTAAAAATCGGTTTATAGAAACTAAAAAAGCTGGGTAAGCACCCAGCTAATTATAATAAACTTGATTTTTTATAAAAGTATTAAATTAACCATGTTGCTCGCGTTCTACATAATAAAAGTAGGGCAAGCAACAATGGTTAATCTAATTTAGCCTTTTACTGACCATTTATTCACTAATGGATAACGGCGTTCACGTCCAAAGGCTTTATGGCTAATTTTGGTACCGATTGGCGCTTGTAAACGCTTATATTCGCTATTGTCTACCATCTGGATGACTTTTGCGACCAGTTCAGCGTCAAACCCTTTATTGATAATGTCTTGATAGCCCATGTCTTCATCGATGTATGACATTAAGATGCCATCTAATACATCATAGTCAGGCAAGCTGTCTTGGTCTTTTTGGTCTGGGCGTAACTCAGCAGATGGCGGGCGAGTGATGACGCGCTCAGGGATGACAGGGGTGTCTTCCAAGCGGTTGCGATAACTGGCCAATTTATAAACCTGCGACTTATAAACGTCTTTTAACACATCAAAGCCGCCTGCCATATCACCATATAATGTCGAATAGCCGACTGCTAACTCAGACTTATTACCAGTGGTGATGACCAAGTGCCCAAACTTATTGGACAGCGCCATCAGTATCACACCGCGCGCACGCGCTTGGATATTTTCTTCAGTGGTGTCTGCTGGCGATTTGTTAAATAGTGGGGCTAAGGTATGACGGATGCCTTCAACTGCATCGAAAATAGGACAAACCGTATAAGAAACATTTAAGCGGCGAGCCTGTGCTTGAGCATCTTCTAGACTAATCTGAGAAGTATATTCATAAGGCATCATTACCGCATATACCTTGTCAGCACCCAAAGCATCAACAGCGATACATAGCGTTAAGGCAGAATCAATACCACCTGATAGGCCGAGGATAATACCAGTGAATCCTGAATGGTTGACATAATCACGCAGGCCAACGACCAGTGCTTGATACATCTCTGACTCACGGCTCAGTGTTAATGGCGCTTTAGTTTGACTATTAAACTTAGCAGTTTTGACGTCTAAAGTGGCAAGAAGTAACTGATTCATAAAACGTGGTGCTTCGTGGGCAACGCTACCATCAGCTTGCACCGCCATAGAACCACCGTCAAATACCAAGTCGTCTTGACCGCCAACGGCGTTGACATACACGATAGGCAAATTATTTTCACGGCTACGCTTGGCCAGCATCGTTTTACGATTGTCTTGTTTTTCGATCTCAAAAGGTGAGGCGTTCAAGCTAATAATCAGATCAGCACCTTGCTTTTTGAGCTCGGCAATAGGGCCTTTTTCCCACAAGTCTTCACAGATGAGCAGACCGATTGTGATGCCTTTATAGTCAAATAAAACTTGGTTACGACCTTTATCAAAATAACGACGCTCATCAAATACGCCATAATTTGGCAAAATTTGCTTATGATAAAAGCCTTTTTGATGACCATTATGCAAGATAGCAGCAGAGTTGAAAGTACCATGATGGTCGACATGTGGATAACCGACAATCATCACGATGTCATCGATATCACTTAAAGTAGACAAGGCGCTTTTGATGCGACCAGATAAGCTTGGGCGTAGTAATAAATCTTGCGGTGGGTAACCTAATAAAGCAAGTTCTGGGAAAATAATGACATCCGCACCTTGCTCGCGAGCTTGCAATGCGAGTGCACGCATTTTTTCAGCATTGGCAGTGATATCACCAACCAAAAAATGCGACTGAGCCAACGCAAAAGTAACGGTTTCTTGGGTTTTATTGGTCTTACTGGCCTCAGTTGAGGGAGTTATATTGGGATTATCATTGTCTTTTGACATTGTTATTGTTCCTATCGATATATGGTTTAAAATTTGTTGGGTCGTTGTTGATTTAAAATAAAATCAAAGTAAGTCCGAAATTCACTCAAAATAGCACTCTGTCATATCGAATTCTAATAGTGAACCGAGGTGATGAGCTTGCTTACGCACAGTATCCAACGTTGTAACGCCCCTCTACAGGTTTGATCTTATGATAGTCTATAGAAGGATGATAAAAGAGGGCTGTAGCGCATCGTCTGAAAAATGTTATATATGTAGAATGATCCAAATAAATAAGAACAAACGAATTTAATGCTATTAAAAAGCTTAAAATAATTGCTTTAGTATAGCATCAATTATCGTTGCAAATAGAACGCGCCAGTGAATTACCTTTCAATAGGTCAGTTTACAGTATGAATGTAAAATATCCTTTTAGTGCCTTGTTTTTACATGTTAAATCTATGTGTCAACTTCTATCTATTAATGTCATCATCTAGTAAGCTTATACAGAGAAAGTTGTAAGTAAAGATTACAACATATCGTTATATCATTGTCGTATTTTACGGCATAATAAGCCGTGATAATCGCTTAATATTTATCTTGCGTTAGTCAAAGCTATCGTCCGTAAGTATGTTACGGTATGCTACGATTTGATGCTCTCAAAGCAGGTTTACTGGCACTGATTGTTTACACCCCTCGCTAATGAATACCGCTAATGGACAGGGTCTTTTTATAGGCACCGTCTGTGAGTTGATATTCATCACACATTTATAAACTTGCCAGCAAGGTCGCGATAGATCTTTGCTGTCTGCTCTTGGTTTATACGCTATGATTGAAAATTGGACAAAAGAATTTATTATTCAGCGCTTATTGGCTATTACTCTGTTGGTGGTGCTGTTCGTACTGTGTTTTCAAGTGGTACAGTTTTTTATTGTACCCGCATTATGGGCGGCGATTTTAGCGTATGTTACCTTTCCTATTTATAACTTTTTTTATGAAAAAGTAAAGCTGAGTCCTAATTTTAGCGCTGCTATTATGACGGTGAGTATCTCCTTAATGATAGGTGTGCCACTGGTTATCGGTGTTTTTATTCTACAGCAAGAAGCCTTGAGCCTAATCAGTAACTTGATTTATCGTATAAAAGTGGGCTATTTAGATGTGCCTGATTCTATCAAAGATATGCCTATCATCGGTCAGCAAGTGAAAGATGTGCTGTGGAGAATCAATAAAAACCCAGAAGGGACGTTAGAGGCGTTTCGTATTTGGGTACAGTCACATTTATATTATGGCAAAGTAGCATTTGATGTGGTGTTTAGCGGTCTTGCCAAGTTAGGTATGGCCCTGATGACGTTGTTTTTCTTTTATCGTGATGGTACCAGTTTGGTGCGTCAAATTCGCCAAGCACTGCGTAATATCATTGGCAATCGCATTGATGGCTATATTGATTCTGTGGGTACGACCACGCGTGCGGTGGTTTATGGCATTGGTTTGACGGCATTGGCACAAGCACTGCTCGCAGGTGTGGGTTACTACTTCGCTGGTGCACCAAGTCCTATCTTACTCACTATCGTAACCTTTATTATCGCCCTGATTCCGTTTGGCACGCCATTTGTCTGGGGCGGTGTATCCATTTGGTTGTTAAGCCAAGGTCATACTGTAGAAGGGATTGGCTTGGCACTATGGGGCACTTTGGTTATCAGCTGGGTTGACAATCTCATCCGTCCTATTGTGATTAGTGGCGCGACCAAAATCCCTTTTATTATTATTTTTATTGGTGTATTAGGTGGTCTAACAGCTTTTGGCTTTGTTGGTTTGTTTATCGGTCCTGTGGTGCTAGCCATCGGATTGGCGGTATGGCGAGAATGGATATCGCAGCATAAAAATGAGATATTTGCTCCGCAGGATTTGGTGTTGTCTGACAACCAAACGTTGCCACCAGTCAATGAATCAGAGTAGAGGCACGTAGAGGCACATAGTCATGTTAAATAAGGATACTGCAAACGCTATGCAAAATAGAGCGAACTCTATTGACAGCATTACTATCGTGGCCGATAGCAATATCGCGAGCTTGGATGCGTTTTTTAATGCTTCGATGCTTGGACAGGTATCTGAGCAGACGGTCAATATAATCACCGTCGCTGGACGCGATATCAATGCGCAGTTGCTCGCAGAATTACAACCTGATGTGCTGTTGATACGCTCGGTGACGCCAGTAGACGAGGCATTGCTAGCCAATAATAACAGCATAAAATTTGTTGGTTCAGCGACTATCGGTACCGATCATGTCGATCAAGACTATTTGGCGGCGCGAAATATCACTTTCGCCAATGCGGCTGGATGTAGCAAGCATTCTGTTGCGCAGTATGTCTTGACGGCGATTTTGACGTTGCGTCCGCACTATTGGCAGCAATCCACGAAGCCATTAACATTGGGCATCATCGGACTTGGTAATATTGGTAGTACGCTCGCTCAGTATGCCAATGATTTAGGCTGGCAAGTACTAGGCTATGATCCACTACTGCCTGCATCGAATACGAATAATGCCAGCCTTGAGCAAGTGCTTAGCCAAAGCAATGTGGTTAGTTTGCATGTACCTCTGACAGACGAGAAGGGTGATGTGCACCCTAGAGGCGGCAATTATCCAACACGGCATCTCATTGATGCAGATACATTGGCCATGATGCCTGCGCATACTTTGCTGATTAACAGTGCGCGCGGACCAGTCATTAATGCGCGTGATTTAGAAGCAGATATTGAACGCACAGATCGCCAAGTAGTGCTCGATGTGTTTGAGTTTGAACCAGAGATTTCTGAGCACTTATTGTCCAAACTGGCTATCGCTACTCCGCATATCGCAGGCTATACGGTCGAAGGTAAGCTGCGTGGTACGCAAATTATCTATGATGCGCTCTGTGAAAAGTTAGCAGTCTTGCCTGTATTGTCGATGCATCAGTTGCTACCGCTCAATACTTATCTCTGGTCTGAGTTAAAAGCACATCCAGACAGATTACAGAAATTTTATGACATCATGCACGATGATGCTGCACTAAGAAGCAAGCTGGCTGACGGTCAAGTAAAGGGTGTTGACTTTGATCAGTTGCGCCGAGATTATCACTTACGCCGTGAGTGGCAGTGGTAAAAGTTAGGTAGCCTTCAACCCTAAAGTAGCATCTGAGAACTTATTCTTATCCTTTAATTGCAGTAAATAATAATGACCCAAGCAAGTAACTCTTCTTCAAAACCCAGCTATGCGCCGACCATGACATTGGCAATGGCTCAGCAGCGTGCGCACTTGATGAGCACCGTTCGTCAGTTTTTTGCCACGCATCAAGTGCTTGAAGTGCAAACACCGCTACTATCGCAGGCTGGCAATACTGATACTTTCTTACAATCAGTCGCTGCGCAAGTGACGTATCAAGATAACCCCTATACTTATTATCTGCATACTTCACCTGAGTTTGCTATGAAGCGTTTACTTGCCAGCTGGCAAGTGCCTATATATCAAATTTGCTCCGTATTTCGAGATAACGAAATAGGCGTACGCCATAATATCGAATTTACCATGCTTGAGTGGTATCAGCCGAATTATAGTCTGGATGATATGGCGGCTGAATTAGGTGAATTATTAGCGGCGCTTTATGGACATTCAGTGGTAATGAGTCATTACCGCTATGTTGATGCGTTTATGGATTTTGTCGGCATACATCCGCTAACAGCTAGCCTTGATGCCTTGCAAGCAGTAGCAGAAGATAAGGGTTTGACAGGTTTTGATTTTAATAGCGACTTGGCTAACACAGAAGATGGCGAAGCAGATATTCGTCAAAGCTGGCTGGATTTGCTGTTTAGTCATGCGGTCGAGCCAAACTTAGGTCACGACTTACCGACCTTGATTATAGAATATCCACCTGCCACGGCTGCACTGGCAAAAACAGCGGTTGATAAAGAGGGCAATACAGTCGCTAAACGTTTCGAGCTGTATATCAATGGCATTGAGATTGCCAACGCTTATGATGAGCTAGCAGATGGACAAGCGTTAAGAGAACGGTTTGAGCAAGACAATCAACTGCGTAAGCGTCATAACCTGCCACAAATGCCAATCGATGAGCATTTATTAGCAGCGTCTGATGCTTTAATTCCCTGTAGCGGTATCGCCGTTGGTATTGATAGATTACTCATGGTAATCACAGGCGCGAATAGCTTAGAAGATGTGATTTCTTTTCCAAGCGGTTTGGCTTAGTCGATTATTGATAGACTTAATATAGTTGCCACTTATTTATTTGACGAGCCTATTAGAAAAAAGCGAGTAACTCATTAGGCTTACTCGCTTTTTTCGTTTTAATCGCTGTAAAGTTGATTCTTATAATTTTGCAATCGCTTCATCAATCGCAGTCTCACCGTTATGCATACTAAACACTTTCTTGACGGTATTATTGGCATTTAGGACGGCTGCCAGAGTAGTCGCCACATCGGCAATTGAATTTTCTCCAGCATTATCATCGTTAACAGTGACTTTACCAGTTGCTTCGCGCTCTTTTAGCGCCCCTGCTTGAACGATGGTGTAGTCAAGGCTACTATTATTAATCAACCACTGATCCGCATAGTGTTTGCAGATATAGTATTCTTTTAGGTCAGCAATACCAGCATTGTCCCATTTGCTGGTGTCTAACGAAAAGACGGTGCTAAGCATAATATAGCGCTTAATGCCTTTGTCCTCTGCGGCTTGCATGGTCTTGACCGCCCCATGTAAATCTACTTCTAAGACGTCCTTACCGCCAGACCCTGCAACGAAATAGACAGCGTCAATGTCTTGAGCAATTTGTTTTTGTATAGCCTCTTTTTCGGCAGTAATATCTAAATCTAGTTGGCTATAATTGTCATTGGTAAACAATTTTTCTTTTTGGCGTGTCGTGCCAATAACTTGATGGTTATCCGCTAATAGCTGCTTGACCAAATCCGTTCCCACTCTACCACTTGCCCCAATTACTAAAATTTTCATTGTCATTCCTATTCTTATATACGTTATCGTTGTTGTAAAAACTGACTATAGCGTATCAAGAAAAAACGGCATACTTCGTTATGAAGCGTGCCGATTGCATAGTGTTTGGTTATGTCGTGTATACAGTTTGCAAAGTGGATAAGATCAAAAAATCAAAGACAAAGCGTGTGAAAACTAGCGTACCAACTTGTTTAATCCATCAGCAAAGGCTTTTTTATCACGATCGCCATAAGGTTTTTGACCACTCATTTCTTGTAGCTCGAGCACGCCAGTACCGCGCATGGTATCCATGAAATCACGCATATTGAGCTTTTGCTTGATATTATTTTTGTCATAGACCATGCCGCGAGAGGTCAAGACCATACCACCTTTGTCCAAAATGTCATTAGCCAAAGGAATGTCGCTGGTAATAGCCAGATCGCCTGGCTGTATTTGCTCAACGATATAATCATCGGCTTTATCAAAGCCTGATGGCACCACTGTCATTACAAGTAGTGGTGACTTACGCAGTTTGATCGGCTGATTGGCGACGAATATTGCCATGGTTTGTGTGCGTTCAGCGGTTTTGATAATCAAATCTTTGGCAATCAATGGCACCGAATCGGCATCTACCCAAATCTGCATTATTTCTTAACCTTTTCTGTTTTTGCCTTAGCGTCGATAGCCTTAGTTGTTTGGCTGTCATCGATATGGACTTCTATACTCTCTAAAATATTGTCATTGTCAGTAGTGGTTAGACTATCTGACGCTTTTGGCTGGCTATCAATCGCAGATGGTTTTTTCTCAAGTCCCATTTTATTGGGTAGCGTAGCGACGAGCTTGGCCAAAGCAGGCTCTAAGTCGGCAACGTCGTTTGGCATCAAGGTAATATGCGCAATTTTGCGGTCATCGCGTTCTGCTTTGTGGTAGCTATGATAGTGCGCACCATCGATATTTAGTACGTCGCTGATATCTGGATATTGCCCCAAGATATTGAGCATAATCGCTGGATGCACGTTGTCGGTATCACCTAATGGCAGATTGACGACGGCACGAATGTGGTTTTCAAATTGGCTGGTGACAGCGCCTTCAATACTCCAATGTCCTGAATTATGCACGCGCGGCGCAATTTCATTAGCGAGTAGCGTGTCATGACCACGCGCATCTTTGGTCACAAAGAGCTCAAGTGCCATTACACCAACATAGTCTAAGTGGTTCATGATCTTGGTGATGGCATCGGTTGCTTGTTTGAATAAATGACTGGTACCAACGGCAGGCGCTTGGGTCTTGGCTAAAATACCATTATGATGATGGTTTTCGACCAAATCGTAGCAACGAACCTGACCATTTTGTGCGCGTGCGGCGATAATAGAAAGCTCGCGGCTAAAGTTAATGAAACCTTCTGCAATCAAAGGGGCGGGCGTTGGCGTTAGTGAGCCTTTACCAGTGACCGCATCTTTAAGATTTTGCCATGCCGCCTTGATATCACTGTCTTGTCTAATCACGAACTGACCTTTGCCATCATAACCGCCACGGCTGGTTTTTAGGACGATAGGCAGTCCTAATTCATGACAGGCTTGCTGCAAATCCGCTTCAGAGTTGACAGCCATAAAGGGTACAGTGGCGATCTCAAGTGAATTGAACATTTGCTTTTCTTTTAAGCGGTCTTGAGCGATATCAAGCGCAATCAATGGCGGAAACATACCTTGTTTACTACCTGATTTTGACAGATCGGTCAGCTGTTCCACTGTCGCAGTCGGTGTGTTTTCAAACTCTAAGGTGAAAACGTCTGCTGCTGCGATGAAGTCTTCCAATTGATCGCTATGAAAGACGCGACCGTATAGGCTAGCAGGGCAGTCAGCGCTGTCTTCTAAAAACACACATTGGTAGCCAAGTGGCATCGCTGCTTCGGCAAGCATCATACCAAGCTGACCACCGCCTAAAATACCGATGGTACGAATGGTTTGGGTAACAGGGTAAGCGTTCGCTGTAGTCATGGCAGGCTCTTTGAGTTAAAAATGAATAATATTTTGGGTGTAATAAAAGGTAAAAAGTCATCTATTAAAATAGGAAAAGGTGCATTACATGCACCTTGTATTAAGTAAAACCCATCTAAAAATAAATATCAAGTAAATAGCACCTATGTCTCAATAATGGGATTCAAGAACCGTTATCAAAAACAGGTAATTAGGTATTGATAATGCCTGGCGTTGGGCTAGCAAGGATAGTATCAGTTTGCGTTTGGCGCAGATTGTCCAGCTTAGCCGCAATGGTCTCATCATTCAATGCTAACACTTGAATCGCAAGCAGAGCAGCATTGTAAGCGCCTGCTGAGCCAATCGCTAATGTGCCAACTGCGACGCCTTTAGGCATCTGTACGATAGACAGGAGACTATCCCAACCGCTGAGCATAGAAGACTTTACAGGGACGCCAAAGACAGGGAGCGGCGTTTGGCTGGCACACATGCCAGGCAGATGCGCCGCGCCGCCAGCGCCAGCGATGATAACTTGTAGACCGTTATCTTTTGCACTTTTTGCATAGTCAAACAATCTATCAGGGGTGCGGTGTGCTGAAACCACTTCACAATCAAAAGCGATATCAAAGTCTGCGAGCAATTGCGCTGCCGCACTCATGGTTGCCCAATCAGATTGTGATCCCATAATAATGCCAACTTTCGGTTGACCAGCAGGGGAGGCGATAGGGCTGTTTTGATCCATCGTGTTAACAGTAGCTGTTGTGGTGCTCATGCTTTGATATCCTCAAAAAGACCATCATACAAAAGTTTTGTTGCCTTCGTAAAGCCAAGTTTGATTTTTAATAAGAAAGCAGGGGCAATAGTACCAATTTTATGGATTGGGGTTTACCGATTTATCATGGCGATATTGGACAAAGTTACTGGCTTTTAGTGGCAATGGTTGCTCAGTATCGAGCTGATAACAAGTCAGATATCCGCTGTCTACCGCCGCTGAATAATCAGTACAGGCTACTTGTGAACTCAGTGGCTCAGGCGTGCCAGTTAGCCAATAATGACCGACAAATACCGCTTTATCCGTTTTCAGAGCGAAATCAATATTTTCAGCCAACACCTCTTTTGGAATCTGAGCCAATGCTGATGCAGGCGCACGCGCCACCTCATAAAGACGGCGTTTATTCAGCCCGTCAAGCCACCAGCATACTCGCACGCGCTTGCGCTCAGTGCCTTCTTTATCGACCATGACTATGCCGTCGGGTAATGCTGTTTCTACACCTTTTAACACCCGCTCTAGCGCGTCAAATGGCGCCGTGTTTTCTTTGGCAGTGGCGACTAGCCCGTGCGGCGTTAAACAGTTATCGTCAGTCAATAGTGGCTGCAATACCGCCATACTATCGACATCCCAGCAGGCATGAACAAAACAAGCGTCGTCTGTTTCAATCCATAAAGGCAGCTCGTATAACCGATTAAGCCAATATTGATGACGCTCTGAGCCAAAAGCTATTTCGGCTAAAAATGCCGCATGTTGGCGCGTATGTATGTCATTGTGCGAGCGCAGATATTGGCTGGAGTTATCAGGGTCAAGTGTGGCAAAGGCGAGGGCATTATATTCATGATTACCCATTATCCCATCTGCCACGTTAGCATCTAACATGGCAAAAACAATTTCTAAGGTAGCCAATTGCTGTGGTCCTCGGTCAATCAAGTCACCGATGAATAACGCCCGATGCCCTGCTGGCGGTACAAAGTACGTGCCATTATGAACGTAACCTAGCTGCTCTAATAAGCCAATTAACTTGTATGCGTAGCCGTGAATATCACCGATAACATCTATTATCATAATAATTATCAAATTCTTAAATAGTTTGTTGAGTATAAGTTTGTGCAAAACATAACGCGATGTTAATCATCGCTTGGTTACTTAAACTGCCATCATAACTCAAGTGCTCATTTCACTTTTCACCACTGAGCTTCATTAATAAACTTCATTACTAAATTTAAAGCCCAGGTGATAATAGCGCATTGATAAAATGCGGTAGGACTTGCGGTTCTAAAATAATCGTGGCAATAACCCCAAACGCGCCGCCCCACATATGCGCCATATGATTGATATTAGAGCCGCCCCGTTTGTCTGCATAGATACTATAAGCGATATAAGCGACGGCGAATAATATCGCAGGTATAGGAACAATCGCGAATAGGTAGATTTTCTCCCACGGTGCCAGCAAAATAAAAGCAAACAATACGGCTGATACACCGCCTGACGCGCCAAGGCTTAGATAGCTCGCATTATTTTTATTCTTGAGGTAGCTTGGAATCATCGCAATGGTAATGGCCAATACGTAAAAGACCACAAAACCATAGCCAAATAAGAACGGCTGATATAGCCCTTCAATAGCACGACCGAAAAAGTATAAAGTAAACATATTAAAGAGCAGGTGCATGCTATCGGCATGAATAAAGCCATGCGTGACAAAACGGTCCCACTGCCCATTATTTACCGCTGGCGGATAAAAAATAAGTCGATTAAATACTGTTTTGTTTTGCCATGCCACTAAGCTGACAATAACCGTGATAATAATAATAAGGGTCGTATGATTGAACAAAGGAAAATCCTTAGGCTGCGCCTGATATGTGACAAGGTGATGAATAACAATGTTCAAAGCCTACGCATTATGGCTGAGTGCAAACTAAATAGGACTGACAAGCAATTATTAAGCATGAGCTATTTATAATAAAGTAATACTAACAGTAGTTATGATAATGCAAAAACTTATTATGTGACAAAATAGTGCATTTATATGCTTTTATAGTGAATAATATAGCAGCCTGTCAGGCAAATTGAGTAATGCTTCGTATCTTGACGGTAATGGTGGGTTAAATGAGAGCGGTATCCAAGAATACAGACGCTAACGACAAGTAAAGTAAACGTTTCATGCGTTGGTGAATTTAAAATAAGCGCCGAAAGAGGCAGTAATCTATGAGTATTATCGACCAATTAGAAAAGACCGTAACGCCAGCTGTCATAGGTGAGCGCAATAGTCATGATAGTGTGGCTTACATCAGCTTATTGGAGCAGTTTTATGCCATCTTGGCATCACGTCTCGCCTTGCCGCAAGTCTACTCACAATTTATCCGCGCCGAGCAAGGGATGGTTGATAGAGTCACAGAAAGCCCACTGTTCGAACAACTGTGGCAAGATAAAAGTGTACAACAGCTTATGATCCGAGAGCTGTCTACCATGCATCATATTGATGAGTCTGCTACGTTACAGCTGCTCATCAATGCCGCGCCACTGGCCTATCGTGAGCTGACAGTATTGGCAAACGGACAGTTTTTGCCAGCGTTTTTGCAGGGAGAGCAGGCAGCATTGCGTCAGTATTTACCAATGTGGTCAGCACCTATTATTACTGCTCCTCAAAACGTCAATAGCGCATCAGAAACACACCCATACATCGCCGCAGATATTGATAGCGTACCAGTGCGTGACACTTCTTTGGATGGACGGCAAAATTCTCATATAGATACCAGTACGATCGCCGCAGCGCCAGTCGCTTATAGACAAAATGCTGATACAGCAGATAAAAAAGATATTGGAAATACTGATGTAGAAAGTATGAGGATAGGTAATACCGATGGTCATTTTAGTGCTCATACTGGCGCCATTCATGCCAATCCATCCGCGCATCATTTGGCAGAAAATAGCAGTATGAAGCAAGAAAAAGTGCGTACTCGCAATCAACGTAATGATTTACTGGTACGGGTGGGTTTATTAATAGTAGCCATTGCCGCGATAGGGCTTGCTGCTTGGGCAATATTAATCAGACCGAACAACGCGCCGCCTATAGAAGCCGCTGCGACAGTGCCTGTTGTGGTAGCACCAACGCCTGCACCAGTAGCGCCAACGATGACTCCCATTGAGCTAATCGTTGGCGTAGATAACAGCGGTAGTCTGTATACCTGTAGTGCTACCATTGGCGATGCAGCGCTACAAAGCACCTTGCAACAAGCGCTCAATACCAGCTTTGGTGAGCAAGCGAGTATTTGCGAATTAACAGTACAGGCTGGAGTTGCCAGTAGTATTGCCAATTTACCAGAGGAAGTACTGCCCAATGTCTTGACGATGATTAGGTCTACGCCATTTGCACGCCTACACTTGCAGAATGATCGCCTTATGTTAGAAGCGCCAGACAGTATGCTCTTGCAACGACTGGTTACGGATATGCGTACTTTGATACCTGCCATGGTCATCGATAGTACTGCACCATTACCATTGCCTGAAAATAACGATGCTGATGCCAATGCAATGAATAATACGAATAACCAGTTTGAGAATGAGGGACCTGCCAACAATCAGTATGCTAATGACTATAACAACAGTGGGTCTGGAGAGTTCCAAGCAGCAGATGACGATGCAGGTGATCGTATCGTACCTACTCCTGCACCCAACAATTATAGTAACAATGCCAACAATATTCCCAGTAACATTCCTAACAATACCCCTAACAATACACCGATGAATAACAGACCGTCAGGTTCTATTTCAGAATCGGAGGTAGATGATATGGCAAGCACACTCATCATCGCTGAACCTGCGCAAGTAAGGAATAAATGATTGGATAATAGAGGTGTTTAACGATTGTTTGATCAATTTATCCATTGAAACAAGTTATCAAGTAAAGATGGCGGTATAAGTTGCTTATACCGCCATTTTTTCTGTTGATACCCAGTCAGAATTATGTAAAAGACCACAAAGTATCTGAAAAAAGGATGTATTTTCTCCATTTATACATAAGTTTTACTGATTCTTTTATGGGTTCTCACTGAGCTAATGATTGGTTATTTGCCATGTTTTTGGTTACGTGTGACACTTGAAATATTACCTAACGTATCATTTGTACAACAACCTGTTGATTGTTAACACTGACTTAATACTTTTATAATGATGAAAATTGAACAGGGTTAAGATGGTTTTAGCTGTCATGGTTCTTATTTCAAATCATTATTTTATCTGGCGTTTTTTGAATATTTTAATTATATAAATCGATACTAATATAGGCATTAATAGGAGAATTGTATTATGGATATTATCAGTCATTTGACGCGTACCGTTAGCCCAGCCGTGCTGGAAGATGATCATAGTCCCGCTAAAAAGGGGCTGCTTGAACAGTTCTACGCTATTTTTGCGGCTCGCTTAGCGGATAACGATACTTATAATCGTTTTGCAAATGAAAATATCACTCGTGACGACCAAGGGTTTTATGACCGTGTATGGAGCGATGATTCGCAACGTGATCAAATCGCTCGTGAGCTGGCAGGCAAGCATAATGTTGATGCGACGTCTTCGCGCGGACTGATAGCGATGGCAGCGCCACTGGCTTTTCACGAAATCAAAAGCTTGGCAGGTACCACACCAGTGCCGCAGTTCTTAAATGATAATCTCGACAGTTACCAGCGTTATATTCCTGCCTGGGCAAGCGCCGTTCTGCCAGTCGGTATGTTGGCAGCGACGCCTGCTGCTGGCGCGCGTATCTCTGATACGGTGAGCACCGCTCCATTGCAACGCGAAGAAGAGCAGCAAGGCAGCTTTATGAAAGCATTGCTCCCCATTATTGGTTTGATTATTTTAGGCGCATTGGCTTGGGCTTTACTTCGTGGTTGCCAAGAGAATCCTGAGCCTGTCGCTACACCGGTGGCTACTGCCCAACAAGCAGCGCAGGGAGAGGGTCAGTTGGCAGTGGCAGGTGATATCGAGCCTGCATCATTGCGCATTGCGACTGGTGAAAATAGTGAACTGTATGCTTGCCGTATGAATGTGGGCGACGAGACCTTGCAGACCAATGTAATGAATGCGTTAACCAGTGCATTTGGTGAAGAAGCCAATAAATGCCGTGCTGATGTCGATGATAATTTTGCAGTAGATATGCCAGCGGCGGCTCAGCTAGCTACTATCTTACCTATCGTCAAAAATGTACCAAATGCGAGCATGATCATCAAAGGCGATGTTATCACTGTCAATGCGCCTGATGCAGCGGCATTAGATAAGCTAGTGGCTGACTTAAAAGCGGCTGTTCCTGCGATGACCATCCAAGCCGAAGGACCGTTAGATTTGCAGGGTGAGATTGATAATAGTTTGGCAGCTGCGGATGTTGCTATGACCAATCTCGGTAAAAACCCAGATCCACGTGATGTGGCTCGTGCATTGAGTATTCAGGTTATCAACTTTGAAGTGGATGAAGCGGTCATTCCTGATGTCAATAAAGAGCTGCTTGACCGCGCTGCTAAGATTATCAACGAAGTACCGAATATGAAGCTGACGATTATCGGTCATACTGACAGTCAGGCATCAGATTCTTACAATGTAGAATTGTCTCGTGATCGCGCTGAGGCAGTGAAAGAGTATTTGGTATCTCAAGGTGTTGATGCCAGTAAACTGATGACGAAAGGCATGGGTGAATCAGAACCTATCGCTGATAACTCAACGGAGCAGGGTCGCTTCCGTAATCGCCGTATTGAATTTATAGTCAATGACGAGATGGCCAGTGCGAACGATGGTATGATTATTAGTAATGATGCGCTTGACCCAGACTTAAACCCTTTGGATAGCAATAACGATGACTTATTGCCTGATGGTGATGATGCCACTCAAGGTACGGCAGTAGATCCAGCCAATTAATGCACAAAAGATTGATTGAGAAGTTATTCATTCAAAAAAACCGCATCTTATAAAAGGTGCGGTTTTTCATTTTGTTAAGGCTGTTGTTTATAGGTGGCTAATGATAAGTATCTAATGATAAGCGATTATTTATAGGCGGTCGGATCTTTTGATTCAGTAGCGTTGCGAATCACTTGTGCCTCAGATTGAGTACTAAAAAAGGTTTGAGTCACGTTTTTCTTTGCCTGTTGCCAATAATCAAATTGTTGACAAGTTGATTCCAGATCACCTTGCCATTTTGGTATCTGTCCGCACATTGTTTTAATACGGTTTTGATTGGGATAAGGCAGCTCTTGTGCGGTCTCTGCGGCTTCATGGGCGGCGACGCGATCATTACAAACCAGCGCAATATCACAACCCGCTTCAATCGCGGCTTTCACACGTGCACTGACATCGCCTGCGGCTTGAGCACCTGCCATACATAGATCATCAGAGAATAAGACCCCATCAAACTTTAGCTGATCCCGTATGATGTCCTTGAGCCAAATTTTAGAAAAACCTGCTGGCTGGTCATCGACTTGCGAAAAAATAACATGGGCAGGCATTAAGGCATCAAGCCACGGTAGGGTTTGGGCAAAAGGCTGCATATCGCTATGCATAATCTCATCCAAGCTACGCGTATCGATGGCCTCAGCCACATGGGAATCAGGGGCAATCGCGCCATGACCGGGGAAATGCTTACCTGTGGTTGCCATGCCAGCGGCTTTCATACCGCGCATAAACTGAGTCGCCAGCGCAGTGATCGCTTGCGGCTCTTGATGGAAGCTACGATCCCCAATGACTTGGCTGATGCCATCTCTGTCAAGTACTGGGGCAAAACTGAGATCAATGCCCACTGCCAATACTTCTGTTGCCATTAGATAGCCACAATCGTAAGCACAGCTTAGCGCATGGCTAGGCTCTTGATTGAAGAGCTCCCCAAGCTTGCCCATGGCAGGTAGTGGCGTAAAGCCATTGCGCAGGCGTGCGACTCGTCCACCTTCTTGGTCGACGCCGATTAATATATCTGGGTTGTGATAACGTATGTCGTCACACAACGCCCGTACTTGTGCGGCATCTGCAACGTTTCGGGCAAATAGAATCACCCCGCCCACCTGTGCCTGTTTGATTAAGCTGACATCTTCTGCTGTCAGTGCGGTACTATCGATATCAATCATTAAGACGCCGTACATTGCGTAATCCTTATGGTGTTATATATTGTTATATGATCAGTTTAGCTTCAAATAAATAAATGATGATAATTGGCAGTGTGCCACTATTATCAAAACTGCTTTATTATGACAGTTATTAGCAAATGAGCATAATGTGGCAGATGAATGAACTCAAATCAATTCGCGAGTGGGCATTGAATCGTCAATAAATGACCCAAATAATGATGAACAATAAATGTCATAGAAAGTTTGGTATGTGCAGACGTAGCGTGTAAGATTGCTTATACAGTTTGAGACAGTTGGATATCTATGTGCATGATAATATTGAGTGATTTTTAACAATATATTAGCAAACAGCAATGGCATTTAGTGACCATAATTACTCAGAAAATAGCATTTTAGAAAATATCGTTTTAGCTTTTAGAAAGTATCATTGAATACATATTCGATTGATAATGGTAGATAAATATTTCGTGACTTAAAGATAAAGCATTTATAGGCGGCGCCTGATTCAGTCACTTTTGATTTTTATAAAACAAATAATATTATTAACGTAAAATAACTAGGTATATATGATGAAAAAACAACCAGCACAGTGGTTACTCAGTGCAGCATCAGTGGGCATCGCCGGTATTATTCTCACCCAGAGCTACGGGACGGCAATGGCCGACACCAATACTGAAGGCTTTGTACAAACCCCTGAACAAAAAGTCACCACTCGCCAAGTAGCCGCATTGCTGGATCGTAGCCACTATTTGAATCAGCCGCTAGATAGCAAAACGGGCAGCGAAATCTTGTCTATGTATATCGATAGCCTTGACCCAAACCATACGTTGTTTTTGCAGTCTGATGTGGATGAGTTTAAGAACAAATACGCCGATGAATTCGGTGCTCGCCTCAAGCGTGGCGACTTATCTGCAGGAGTAGAGGTCTTTGAACGCTATCGCAAACGCTCAAATGAGTATTTTGCGATGGCGAGCAAGATGCTAAAAACCGATATTGATTTGACGAGTGATGACACGATCGTGCTCGACCGTGAAAAACTCAATCATTTTAAAACCAAAAAAGAGCAGCGTGATTATTGGACGCGTCAGCTGAAGTTTCAGCTGATGAGTATTACCTTGGGTCAAGAAGATGAAAAAGCCAAAGAAAAAGTATTCCTGAGCAATCCAGATATTACTCGTGGACAAGATTTGGTGCGCAATGACCAACGTACACCAAGCGAGATTTTACAAAATCGTTTATCGCGACAGCAAGAGCAGTTTAAGCGTCTCACAAATGATGAAATCATGGAAACCATCTTAAATACGGCGATGCTGACTTACGATCCGCACAGTAATTATTACGCACCGATTCAAGCCAACGAATTGCAAATCCAATCTAGCCTGCAACTAGAAGGCATTGGCGTCTCTATTCGTCCTGACCGTAAAAACCCAGATTATACTCGCATCGTGACCTTGGTTGATGGTGGTCCAGCAGCCAAATCTGGTCAGATTAAACCCAACGATTTGATTATCGGTATTGCCAAAGATGGCGAGAACATGACAGACGTGGTTGGCTGGTCAACGCGTGAGATTGTGAGCTTGATTCGTGGTAAACGTGGCACATCAGTGACCATTAAAGTGCGTCAGCCAAATACCCCTGATGCCAGTGCCCGTAACGTGACGGTGGTTCGTGACATTATTCAACAAGAAGAGTCAGGGGTTACCCAGCGCGTGGTAGAAGTACAGCGCCCTAATATTGATAAAACGCCAAAACGCATCGGCGTCCTTGAGATACCAAGCTTTTATCTGAATTATCAGGCACGCCGTAACGGTGAGGATTATCGCAGCGTCAGTATCGATACCGAAAAAGCGTTGAAAGCGTTGAATAAAGAAAATATTGATGGCCTCGTGGTTGATTTGCGCAATAACCCAGGTGGTTCATTGGATGAAGTAGCAAAAATGCTTGGCTTCTTTATCAAGAGCGGACCGATGGTGCAAATCCGTGACAATCGCGGCAACATTCAGGTCTACCGTGACGATGATGGCGGTGAGCAACTTTATGATGGCAAAGTGGTCGTTATTACCAATCTAGCGTCTGCCTCAGCCAGTGAAATATTTGCCGCGGCTATCCAAGATTACGGTCGTGGGCTAGTGGTTGGTAGTACGACAACGGGTAAAGGTTCAGCGCAGATTCAACTCGATAATTTGGCATTGGGTTCAGCCACTTTAACACAGCGCAAATTCTATCGCATCACTGGTGGTAGTACGCAGAATAAAGGTGTGGTACCTGATGTAGAGTTGGTCAATATCTACGATGATGCCACTTTTGGTGAACGTGCGCAGAAAAAAGCGTTACCTTGGGATACCATCAAAACGGCGCCTTACAAGCCTGAAGGTAAGTTCACTGATACGACGCTAGCGACACTTAACCAGCAGTCTAAAATTCGTCAAGAGCAAAACCCACAGTTTGTTTATCTCTCAGCGCTAAACAACATTCGTGATATGGAAGATGAGAAAAAACCAATTCCACTTGATATCAATAGCCGCCGCGCTAAGATGCAGTTGATTGAAAAGCGTTCATTAGAAGCTGAAAACAAACGTCTTATTGCAACGGGTGAGCGCCCTTATGCCAATTGGAACACCTATCAAGCAGCAATGGATGCAAAATTTGAAGAACGCAGTCGCATGAAAGCCAAGGAGCGCCCAGAGCTACCTGAAGACGAAGCCTTCATCAATGAAGCTGCCTATATTATGCTAAGCGCTGAACCTAAAGCATTGTTAAGCCCTGAAGAGAAGCTATAAACGGTCAGTATTGTCAGCCAAAAAGGCTGTGATTAAAATCCATGTAAGCATATGCTTACATGGATTGACGTTTATACCTCTTACTAACCATGAGGCAATCTGCGATTATAACTGTACGGCACGATTGAACGAAAAGGTTCATTGATACTAGGGATTGGTATCTCAAAGGTCGCATCAGGGATAGGTGGTTTGCTGATTAAGGATGATAAGGCTAGATGCCTGTCAGTTATAGGATACTCCGGGATTAGGTATCATATAACGATAACATGGATGGTTAGTGATAAAAGCCGCATAACGCTTGTCGTTATGCGGCTTTGTTACGTCTGGACATTAGTAATTTTTATGGTAGATTTTTTAGAGAGATATTGCTCAAGTTTAATATCACTGTAGACGTGAATAGCGCTCAGCTTATAGATAAGTATATTAATATTGAACTTATCATAGAATAAGCATAAAAAAGGCCAGTAACCTTATCAGCCACTGACCTTTTTTGACCAAATGGCAATCTTAATAAAGACTACCATTTAACATCTCACTATACTCTAGAAGAGATTAGTGCTCAACGCCACCAGCGCCATGGACATGACCATGGTTTAGTTCATCTTCAGTCGCTGCACGCACTTCTTGGATTTCAACATCAAACGTCAAACGCTTACCAGCCAATGGATGGTTTGCATCAACGGTCACTTCTTTGTCATTTACTTCAGTAACGGTAACTAGCATTACTTGTCCGCCAGCTTCTGACTGAAACTGCATACCCGGCTGGATATCTTCAACGCCTTGGAAGTTATCACGTGGTACATGTTGCACCGCTTGCTCTTGATATTCGCCGTAGCCATCAGCAGGTTCAACAACAGCATTAACTTGTTCGCCAGCAGATTTACCTTCTAGCTGTTGCTCAAGGCCTGGAATGATGTTGCTGTGGCCATGCAAGTACGCAAGTGGTTGACCTTCTGGTGATTGGTCAAGAATGTTGCCTTCGTCGTCTTTTAGTGTGTAATTGAATTTGACGGCAGTGTCTTTTGCAATAATAGTCATAAGTTATCCTAAATATATCTATGTAAAAAATTAAATACGGTTGCAATAAACCTAAAAAATCCAATCAGCAAGCCAAATAGCCACGTCATTAGTCAATTATCATCAGTTTATTAAAGTAACTTTAGCAGTTAGCATCTTTAATTGAGATGGCTCATATAACTTTCAAGGTAAAAACAATAAAAAATGCTATTTTATACTGATAAATGGCATTTTTTATGAAAATAAACACAGTTTTTTGTGGTTTTAAGACCGTAAATGGATATTCGGGGTTTGCCAGTTGCGTTTTTGGACAATGGCTTTTACCATAATGATATAAATAAGGATAAAAAAACAATGACTTCATTTGCCAATGATTCACGCAATCAGCTATCAGATGCCAATACAATCAGCGATCACCATAAAGCTAATATCAATTATCGACTCAATTTCGAGCGGTTTTCTGAGCACTTGGTTGATGTGTCGCTCCATTTTACGGCAGTAAATGATGTGCCTCAACTTTGGTTGCCAGCGTGGATACCAGGCAGTTATCTGATGCGTGAGTTTGCGCGCAACATTACCGCGGTGCATTATCAGGTGTTAGACAGCCAAATCATGGATGACGATACTCACGAGACTTATCGCGCGCACAAAATAGATAAAAACACGTGGCAATTACCAAAAGCCAAGGCAGGGCAAGCCATCAGTGTCCATTATGAAGTGTACTGCTATGATTTATCGGTACGTACTGCCTATGTCGATCAGCAACGTTTGTATGGGAATTTTACCTCACTGGCATTGGCTGTAGAGGGGCAGGAGCATCGAGCTGTACAAGTCAGTTTAGCAGTGCCAGCAGCATTTTTAGCAGGTAAAGACGAGAGTCGGCTGCTATTGGCATGTGGGTTAGAGTCTACGCATCTACGTCTTGATGGGCAGCATAGCTATGGACTACAAGCAGGCAGTTATCACGACCTTATTGATTACCCGTTTGAGATTGCAGAACAAGATAAGTTTGACTTTATTATTCAAGACAGTACGCATCAGACGCTACATCATCGCTTTTATCTCTCAGGTAAGCACAGCGCCAATATGGGCAGGCTACAGCAGGATGTCACTCAGATATGTCAGTGCTATTTAGATTGGTTGGGTGATGCGCCATTTAATGATTATACGTTTATGACCTTTGCCAGTGGTCAGGATTATGGTGGACTTGAGCATATCAATTCGACCAGTCTCATTACGCCGCGCCGAGACTTACCAACTCTTGATGAGCCAAAAATACCAAGCACCGATTATCAGCGATTTTTGGGCTTATGCAGCCATGAGTATTTTCATTCGTGGTGGGTCAAAACGGTACGCCCAGATGTTATGTTGGATGTCGATTTGCGCCGCGAGGCATTTACACCACTGCTATGGGTATTTGAGGGATTTACTTCGTATATCGATGATTTTATGTTACAAGCGTCAGGTGTGATTGACAAAACAAGCTATCTCAAGCTATTGGCGGAACAAATTAATCGCTACTATCAAACCGATGGGCGTGCGTATCAAAGTGTTGCCGAGTCGAGCTTTGATGCGTGGATTAAGTTATACCGTAATGACGAAAATACGGGTAATGCAGGTATCAGCTACTACAACAAAGGGGCACTGGTTGCATTATGTTTGGATTTGACGCTACTCCAAAAGAGTGCTGATCGCTATCGTCTGTTTGATGTGGTCAAGGCTTTTTATACTCAGGCCAAGCAAAACGATAACAAACGTGTCGGCATTAGCAGTGCTGATATGGGTGCAGTCATTGGACAGTTTATGCCATTAGCAGATTGGGAGGATTTTGAGCATCGTTATGTCAACGGTGTTGAAGAGTTGCCAATTGAAGCGCTGCTGGCGGCAAACGATATTAGCATGCATAGTAATAGCAAAGAGACGGCTGACAAGCATATGCCTTGGGGCATACGCTGTACTGAAACACCTGCTGGACTCAAGGTTAATCGCGTGACACGTGCTAGTGTCGCTGCTAGAGCGGGTATTTCAGCGAACGATGTCATTGTGGCGCTTGACGGTATCAAAGCTGATAGTAAACAATTGGCGTTGCTAAGTAATGTGGAGCGCGACATTGAGTGTCACCTGTTTCGCCGTGATGAGTTGATGCGTATTAATGTGCTGCCTAAGGCGGCTGATGAAGCCATCGACAAAGCATCTCCGCATAAAGTGAGCTTGCACTTGGCAAAAGCAAATCAATCGTCAGGAGTCAGTGATAATTCTTCTCCAGTCGATGCAGGCTGGCAAGCATGGCTTAATGCTATAGAGCGTTATCAAAGTTAAATACATTGCTAAATGTATTAATGTGAATGTATTTGTTCTCACTATTCTGTCCAATAATTGGTTAAAAGTAAAAGCCCCTGCCAAATAATATTATTTGGCAGGGGCAGGGGCAGGGGCAGGGGCAGGGGCAGGGGCAGGGGCTTTGTGTAGTGACTGGCAGTCTTTTTCAAGCGTGCTAAAAATTAACAGCTAAGTCAGCGTTTAGTAATTCAGCACCTAAGAAGCAGATTGCTCAGATTGCTGATGATTATCCGCTTCACTTGTGCCCTGTATCTCTTTAGTATTTTTATCGGTACTAGCATTAGCATCTGCAATCCATTGTTGCATATGCTCAATCTCAGTCTGCTGACCATCGATGATATCTTGTGCCAATTGACGCATCTCTTCGTCAGTACCATATTTCAGCTGAATGTTTGCCATCTCTACCGCGCCAATGTGATGCGGCAGCATACCACGTGCAAATGCCATGTCAGGCACAGGATCGGCGATACCCAATACCATCTCGCCATTTAAGACATCCATGCTTCTGGCATACGCTTGCTGCATCGCTTCAGTATTGGGTTTAGGTTTGGCTGTATCAGGGTGGCTAGCAAGCCATTTATTCAAAATATCGATTTCAACTTGCTGAGTGGCGATAATCTCTTGTGCCAATTGACGCATCTCTTCGTCAGTACCATATTTCAGCTGAATTTTTGCCATTTCTACGGCACCGCGGTGGTGGCCAAGCATCGCTTTAGCAAAGGCTGTATCAGGATCGTTATAACCCATACCGATCATCATCTCATCATGCATTCTAGTCATCGACCTTGTATAGTCTCTGAGTATGTCGGTCATTTGGCTCTCGTCTGCGCTGTTTTCGCCAGCTACTAGGTCGTTATCAGCGTCGACGTCATTTGGAGCATCAACGATATCAGTCACAGGTGGGGTCGCTGCATTAGGATCTGTGTCATCGTTGTCTTTTGTCGGCTGACAGGCGCTCATTATAAGCGCTGTAGAAACGCTAGTGGCCAACAAGATCCAACGACGAGAAGCAAACATAACATATCCCTATAATAAAAAATCAAATGATAAGTGGATGAGACTTATGATACCTAAATAATGGTGTTCTGAAGCTTAGCAGATAAACCTTGCTCGTTCGAGACGCGATGTTTAGCAAGTCGTAATTGGTTTTAATGGATATCAAAGCCAATGACTAAGACGTATTCTTATCTAAAAAACTGATATAAATGAGGATATGTCTTAATAAGCAGATGCCAGTCACGAGCGATCAGCAATGAGATACCAGTAGATTGATAGTAACAATTAATTAAGAATGCCTAATTGCTGACAGCGTTCGCTAGTGAGATGAATGCGCACAAACTCACCAACGGCTAAATCACCCAATTCAAACCCTGCCACCGACCAACGTATCAAACGCAGACAAGGCAGTCCAACCTGCGCTGTCATACGTCTGACTTGGCGATTCTTACCTTCATAAATCGTCAGCATGAGCCATGAAGTCGGTACATTCTTACGCTCACGAATAGGCGGCTCACGTTGCCATAAATCAATGGGTAAGTTTGTCTCTTCTACCATGAGAGCCGTCGCCGGTAGTGTCTTGCCATCTTTTAAATGTACGCCAGAGGCAAGCTCATTTAACTGTGCTGGCGTTGCTGTGCCTTCAACTTGAACCAAGTAAGTTTTGCCCTGCTTATGACGATTTTTTGCAAAATTAGCAGCAGAAGGTGGCTGGGTAATGGCTTTATTGACTCGACCATCATTCGTTAAAATCAGCAAGCCCTCTGAGGTGGCATCAAGCCTACCAGCAATCCGTAAAGACTTATCGGTAAAATACTGTGATAGGGTGGTGTGATCATTGTTGCTGTCATCACGAAATTGACTTTGCACCCCATAAGGTTTGTTGAATAAAATCAGACTAGAGGTCGACATGTTTTGGGATTTCCTAAATTTGAATCATTATTTTGTGCGTATTTTGAGGTTAGAGCGTGTCCTCAATTTACGATTTTTAAAACGAGGACACACCCTAATAAAACGTTATTTTTTTAAATCAACGCTATAAGCTGCAAATTTGTTGATTTTATATAAAGTATCTTTGTTATTTTGCGCGTTATTATAACAGTCTGTGTGGATGCTATTTTACTAAAGGGATTTTTACAGTATCGTTAAGTCAATAAATCGTTAAGTCAATAAATGATTATTCAGTGCATCGCTATTTCACTTATTCATTTTTTAAACCATTTATCAGCATATCGCAACTTACCTATTGCTCAGACCTATTGCTCAGACCTATTGCTCAGACCTATTGCTCAAGGTTTTTAGTTTGGCTAACCCGCATTTAAAGCGTTATAAATAATCACAATAGAGTGGCTAGCATAACAGAGTGCTAAGGATGCTTGCGATATCTAACATACAACCAAGGAGTTTTATCCATGTCTTATGAGAAGGTTATCGTCCCAAGAGACGGCGAAAAAATTACCGTAAATGCTGATCTGTCGCTAAATGTACCCAATCATCCTATCATCCCGTTCGTTGAAGGGGATGGTATCGGGATCGATATCACGCCGGTCATGATAAAAGTGGTCAATGCGGCCGTGGAGAAAGCTTATCATGGCAAACAGTCCATCATTTGGATGGAGGCTTATCTTGGCGAAAAAGCCGCTAAAATATACGATGGTGACTATCTGCCAAGCGAGACGCTAGAGATTTTAAAAGACTATGTTATCAGTATCAAAGGTCCATTGACCACGCCAGTTGGCGGTGGTTTTCGCTCATTGAACGTAGCGGTACGTCAAGAGCTTGACCTCTATGTGTGTCAGCGCCCAGTTCGTTGGTTTGAAGGTGTACCAAGTCCTGTTCAACATCCTGAGCTGACAGATATGGTCATTTTCCGTGAAAACTCAGAAGATATCTATGCAGGTATCGAATGGAAAGCGGGCAGTGAGGATGCTAAGAAAATCATCAAATTCTTAAAAGAAGAGATGGGCGTTACGAAGATCCGCTTCGATGATGATTGCGGTATCGGCATCAAGCCAGTATCCAAAGAAGGCTCGCAGCGTCTGGTGCGTAAAGCCATTCAACATGCTATCGATAATGATTTGCCCAGTGTGACTTTAGTGCACAAAGGCAATATTATGAAGTATACCGAAGGCGCATTTAAGGAATGGGGCTATGAGCTGGCCGCAGAACGCTTTGATGCAGAATTATTAGATGGTGGTCCTTGGATGACAATGAAAAATCCAAAAACAGGCAATGATATTATTATCAAGGATGTTATTGCTGATGCCTTTTTGCAGCAAATCTTGATGCGTCCGGCGGATTATTCAGTCGTTGCGACGCTAAATTTAAACGGTGATTATATCTCAGATGCCCTAGCAGCCGAGGTGGGCGGTATTGGTATCGCACCGGGCGCTAACAAAGGCGGCGCAATTGCGGTTTATGAGGCAACTCATGGCACAGCACCTAAATACGCGGGTCAGAATAAAGTAAATCCTGGCTCATTGATTTTATCAGCTGAGATGATGTTACGAGACATGGGCTGGACAGAAGCCGCTGATCTCATTATCAGTGGTATCCAAGGTGCTATCGCTAACAAAACAGTCACTTATGACTTTGAGCGCCTCATGCCAGATGCTATCTTACTCAGTACTTCTGAGTTTGGTAAAGCGGTTATCAAGCACATGGATGTTTAAAAAGTATATAGAGCTGAGTCAGCTGTTATCAGAATTTTATAGTATTGATAAAAGTATCAATATTCACAAAAGTATTGATAAACATATCAATGTTAAAAAGCCACCTACAGTTATGTAGGTGGCTTTTTTATTAGCAGTTTTTTGCTGTTTATAAGTGATATTTTAAAAGTAACGTTTTAAACGTACTGTCTTATGTTCAAGCATAAAAAACACCGCTTAAGTCTGAGACCTAAGCGGTGTTTTTATTTTGCCTAACTGGGTTCAAAAGTCTTTATAAGTAAAGAAAATTAAGCCCAATTGTTTGCTGTATTAGCACATGACTCAATTACAATGAGGCGATTGCTGCATTGAATAACGTGCTTGGACGCATCGCTTGTTCAGCCAATGCTTCGTCTGCCAAGTAGTAACCTTTCAGGTCCACAGGCTTGCCTTGAGCTTCATTTAGCTCCTTGACGATAGCAGCTTCGTTGCTCTCAAGTTTTTCTGCCAGCGGTGCAAATTTTGCTTTAAGATCAGCATCTTTATCTTGTGCCGCAAGCTCTTGTGCCCAGTACATCGCCAGATAGAAATGACTACCACGATTATCGATTTCACCTGTTTTACGTGAAGGACCTTTGTTGTTTAACAACAGTTTTTCTGTCGCCGTATCTAGCGTATCCGCCAAGATTTGCGCTTTAGCATTGTTATCGTGACTGGCCAAATGCTCCAAAGACACGGTCAAGGCTAAGAACTCACCCAATGAATCCCAACGTAAATGGTTTTCCTCTAACAACTGTTGAACGTGCTTAGGTGCAGAACCACCAGCGCCCGTTTCAAACAAACCGCCGCCTTTCATGAGTGGTACGACTGACAGCATTTTTGCACTTGTGCCAAGCTCTAGGATTGGGAACAAGTCAGTCAAGTAATCACGTAAAATATTACCGGTCGCAGAGATAGTATCCAGACCACGGGCAACGCGCTCTAGCGTATAACGCATCGCACGAACCTGTGACATGATTTCAATATGCAGGCCTGTAGTATCATGATCTTTTAAGTAAGTTTGAACTTTTTTGATCAGCTCGTTTTCGTGCGGACGGTAAGGGTCTAGCCAAAAGATAACTGGTGTATCTGATTCGCGGGCACGGCGTACCGCAAGTTTTACCCAATCTTGGATAGGCTCATCTTTAACCTGACACATGCGCCAAATATCGCCGTTTTCAACCTGCTGCTCAAGCAATACCTCATCAGTATCTTCATCGACAATACGAGCCAATCCTGAACCACTCGCCTCAAAAGTCTTGTCATGCGAGCCATACTCTTCGGCTTTTTGCGCCATCAAACCAACGTTAGGAACCGTACCCATCGTCGTTGGATCAAAATTGCCATGCCATTTACAGAAGTTAATCATTTCTTGATAGATACGAGCAAAAGTAGACTCAGGCATGACCGCCTTACAGTCATACATTTTGCCATCAGCGCCCCACATTTTACCGCCTGAACGAATCATCGCTGGCATAGAAGCATCAACAATCACATCACTTGGTGAATGGAAGTTGGTGATGCCTTTTGATGAATCAACCATCGCTAGGCGTGGACGATGCACTTGGCAAGCATGTAAATCGCGTTCGATTTCTTCACGCTTACTGGCTGGTAGCTCAGCGATTTTTTCGTACAAACTTGCCATGCCGTTATTGACGTTGATACCTAGCTCGTCAAAGAAAGCGCCATGCTTATTAAATGCATCTTTATAATAAGTTTTGACCGCATGACCAAACACGATAGGATGCGATACTTTCATCATAGTGGCTTTTACGTGCAGTGAAAACAAGATACCAGCTTCACGGCAATCTTCCATTTCGCGCTCATAAAACTCAAGTAATGATTTTTTGCTCATAAACATCAAGTCGATGACTTCTTTATCCAGCAAGGCAATGCCTGTTTTGAAGACATGAATAGTGCCATCTTCAGCGACACGTTCCATACGTACGCTACGTGCTTTATCCAAAGTGATAGATTGCTCACCAGCATAGAAATCGCCACTGTGCATGTGCGACACGTGGGTCTGTGACCATTGCTTCCATTCACCCATAGAGTGTGGATGCTTGCGTGCATAGTTTTTAACCGCTTTTGGTGCACGGCGATCTGAGTTGCCTTCACGTAATACTGGGTTGACAGAACTGCCCAAGCTTTTGCCGTAACGCTTACGGATCTCTTCTTCTTCTTCTGTCTTAGGATCATCTGGAAAATCAGGAATAGCGTAGCCTTTGCTTTGCAATTCTTTGATACAAGCTTTTAGCTGTCCAACAGAAGCACTGATATTAGGTAGTTTAATGATATTGGTGTCTGGATCTTGAGTCAGACGACCCAGCTCAGCCAGATTATCAGGAACGCGCTGCTCTTCCGTTAAGTACTCTGGGAACTCAGCTAACACACGGGCAGCAACAGAGATATCACTGGTTTCAACTTCGATGCCTGCTGTTTGAGTAAAAGCTTTTACAATTGGCAAAAATGATAAGGTTGCTAGCGCTGGTGCTTCGTCAGTTTTTGTATAAATAATTTTAGACATTAGTTGGGCATTCCTTTTAGTTGTAATTAATAATAAGGCTCAAATATAAGTTAATAATTCCATACAGCTCTGATGTAATAATGGATCATGCAACGATACTAAATAATGTGTCGCGAGCTTTTTGTACACAGTTTCTTGGAGACCATCGAGTCTGCTTAGAATTTTTCTTCGTTAAGCGGCAGTTTGACTGTCTTGTCTGAACGACCTGCTCATATGAATGACTTAAAAATAGAGTGCGGACGCTACATCATAGTTAACTGATTATAAATCTGATACGATGTCAATATCGCATAATGAACTAAGTGTAGTGTTTTCGGTTGTTTCTAATATGTCTTAATTACATTAAGCTGTTAAGAGCCTTATTCTACCAGTCATCGATAAAAATTTCATCCTTTCTATACAAACACTGCCTGCTAATATTCGTCATAAAACGATGAATAATACAATCACTATTCAAAAAACTGCCAGTCATATCATAGATATGAGTCGTGACTAAGTGATTCTTACTCTTCTGTCAGAAATGAGCTGACAAACCAAATCATCTATGTTTTTAGAGATGACTGTATTGGGATAGCTTTTATTATCGAGAGTGCATTGTTATCTATTTTATCCATAATATCTGAAAATGATGAGAGCATAATTGTGACAGAGTTTGAGTAGAATTTTGCTAGGCTAGTCATATACGAAACAAGGTATAAAAAACTACGCCCATATAAAAATAAATAGTGAGTATTATGAGTTTACAATATGCATTACTCAATGACAGTAGCTGGCAGAGTCAAACAGACTGGCAAACCCCCGATACCCCTTTTATGTCGTTTGCTTTTTGGCAAGCGTTAGCTGACACTGGCGCGATTGGTGAGCAGGCAGGCTGGTTGCCGATATTTGTGTTGGTACATCGTGTCGCAGATAGTCAAAGCGACAGCTCGATAGACCACGCTGATCATAGTGAAAACCATAGCGAAAACCATTCTGCGATTAACGAAGCTGCGCAAACAGTCACGCATCCTGTGGCAGTGTTGCCAGTATTCCTAAAAGGTCATCATCGTGGCGAATTTGTGTTTGACCATTCATGGGCAGAAGCCTACGCGCGTTATGGGGTGGATTATTATCCAAGGCTGGTTACTAGCGTGCCCTATACACCGATTACGGGTCAGCGGCTTTGGTTGGCAACAGGCGAGACGTTAACCTCCGATATTATAAAGACAGCTATCGCAGGCGTCGATGATATTGCTCAGCAAGTAGGCGCCTCAAGCTGGCATGGATTATTCATTACGCCTGAGCTGGCAAAGATTGCGACGGCATCTATGCCTACTGATATTGATATAGCGCATTTGCTCGCCGCTCAAGATAATGGTTTAGAATCAACCGCAATTGACGTGCCGATACTGGAACGTCAAGGCTGTCAGTTCTTATGGCAAAATAAAGACTTGCTACAAGACTGCCAACCGTTTGCTGATTTTGAAGCATTCTTAGCGACGCTAAAAGCCAAAAAGCGCAAAACCATCCGCGCTGAGCGTCGTAAGGTCGCCGAGCAAGGCATCATCTGCCAACGTAAATGCGGTGATGCTATTACTGACGAGGACTGGAAAGCCTTTTATCATTGTTATGTGATGACCTATGCAGTACGTGGACAACAGCCTTATTTGACGATAGATTTTTTTATGGCACTGGCAGCGACTATGTCTGAGCACTTAATGCTCGCACAAGCGTTAGATGCCTCTGGAGAAATTATCGCCAGTAGCTTGTTTTTATACGATAATCACCATAGCGAAAATGCCACTCTTTATGGTCGCTATTGGGGAGCACTGGGTGAGTACGACAGCTTACACTTTGAGCTGTGTTATTATCAAGGTATTGAGTTTGCCATCGAGCAAGGGCTTAAGTATTTTGATCCGGGTACGCAAGGGGAGCATAAGCTGGTTCGTGGTTTTATTCCAACGACGACACACTCTATCCACCGTATTTATGACCCACGTTTTGTGCCAGCTATCGCCAATTTTTGCGCCCAAGACCGTGAGCATATGGCGCAGTATCGTCAGCAAGCGTTTGAGGCATTGCCCTTTAATGCGGATAATATGCCAGCCTTTGATACCAATCAATAGGCTTTGCTTAATACGCCTAACGCTCGCTTTCTTTTTTATTATTATGTCACTATTAGCCGTTAACTATGCCCAGTACTCCTTTTATTTGTCCTACCCATTTGTCTCCTCCTAGTGAGCTACTCTCGTGGCTCAATGTCGCAGGCTCTCTCACGGCGGTGTTGGAGGTGAAAGCAGGGCAGCCCTTGCGCGTGGAGCGTAGCTTTGAGGGCTACCGATTGCTGTCATTGGCACAAAAAAAACAATTGAATGTCACAGGTGCCATGCTGAATCGTCCCATGCTAGCATGGGTGCGTGAAGCGCAACTATATGGCAATGACGCGCGCCCGTGGGTGGCCGCGCAAAGTATCTTTCCGTTACCCAGTCTCAAAGGTCACGCCCGCCGTCTACAGCAGCTCAAAGGCACACCCATCGGTTATGTGTTATTTAAACGCAGTCGAACCTTACCCAATCAGCGTTTTATCCAGCAGACTGCTGAAGGTTGGCAACGGCAAACACGTTATGATTGGTATGGTCGCCAGCTGCTGATCAGCGAAACTTTCTTGCCAGCATTTGTCACTACTGACAGTTAAATATCCGTTAAGTAGCCAGTCAATAGATAAATATTGCTACTACTCTGCTGACCAACAACAGGCTAGAAGCAATATGATAGCGGTAAACCATTTATTTTATTGGCTATTTATCTGCGTTATATCACCATTTAATTCACTCAGCTTACAGTGAGGTTTTTTTGCGCTCACCGCACAAATTTTCATGTTACACTTAATGTTTAGCGATGATTTTGATGCCAGCGCGTATCGAGTTTATTGCCGAATTGGACAAGTTAATGACAGGCCTATTGCCTCTGCTTACTCCTACTTATCTTTGCTAATAGACTCAATTCACAATAATGGTCATACCATAAAACTGAGCGTAAAAGTACCGCTGGTACTTTGAGCGATGTTGACACAGTAATTGTTTTATTGTGGGCAGCCTATAAGCTTCTTTTCAACGACATTTTTCAATGACAGTCACTACCTAGGACATCACTATGTTTAAAGATATTTCTATCAAAGATTTTGATCCAGTACTTGCTGAAGCGATGGCTGCAGAAAGCGTTCGTCAAGAAAACCATATCGAATTGATTGCGTCTGAAAACTACTGCTCGCAAGCAGTGATGGAAGCGCAAGGCACAGATCTAACCAACAAATACGCTGAAGGCTATCCTGGCAAGCGTTACTATGGTGGTTGTGAGCATGTAGACGTTGTAGAGCAATTGGCGATTGATCGTGCAAAAGAGTTGTTCGGTGCTGAGTACGTCAACGTCCAGCCACATTCTGGTAGCCAAGCAAACTCTGCCGTATTTTTAGCGTTACTTGAAGCAAATGACACCGTACTAGGCATGAGCTTAGACGCAGGTGGTCACTTGACTCACGGCGCACACATTAACTTTTCAGGTCTGAACTACAATGCCGTACAGTACGGCTTGGTCGAAGGCACTGGTCTTATCGATTATGACCAAGTTGAAAGTTTGGCAAAAGAGCATAAGCCTAAAATGATTATTGCTGGTTTTTCAGCGTATTCACAGGTAGTCGATTGGGCACGTTTCCGTGAAATCGCTGATGAAGTTGGTGCTTATTTGCTAGTAGATATGGCGCACGTTGCTGGTCTAGTTGCTGGTGGTGTTTATCCAAACCCAGTACCGTTCGCTGATGTGGTTACAACGACCACGCACAAAACCCTACGTGGCCCACGTTCAGGTATGATTTTGGCGCGTGATGAAGTACTTGCTAAAAAGCTCAATTCTGCCGTATTCCCAGGTAACCAAGGCGGTCCGTTGATGCATGTCATCGCGGCAAAAGCGGTTTGCTTTAAAGAAGCGTTAGAAGATAATTTTTCTACTTATCAGCAGCAAGTGGTTAAAAACGCTAAAGCGATGGCAAAAGTGGTTCAAGACCGCGGCTATGAAATCATCTCTGGCGGTACTGAAAACCATCTCATGCTGATCAGCCTCGTTAAGCAAGAAATGACGGGTAAAGAGGCGGACAAATGGCTTGGCGATGCGCATATTACTGTGAATAAAAACGCCGTACCAAATGATCCAAAATCTCCGTTCGTGACGTCTGGTATCCGTATCGGTACGCCAGCAATCACTACTCGCGGCTTCAACGAAGCGCAAGCAGGTGATTTGGCAGGTTGGATTTGTGATGTACTAGATAGTCGCGGTGATGAAGCCGTCGCTACTGAAGTACGCGGTAAAGTAGAAGCGATCTGCAAAGAGTTACCAGTTTACGAAAAAAATCAGTAAGTCTTAACTGACTCTTTTTGAGAGCTGTATAACAAAAACCGCTTAGCTTTTGCTAGGCGGTTTTTTATTCAAAAAATATTTTGACTTTTTTATTTTAATAGTATTTAATGAATTACCTTTTGGATGAAAGGTTCACTACTGGATAGTAGTATTTTAAATTCTCGGATGAGGATTGGCCAAAGAAGTTAATATTATTACCCAATCCTCTCCTAATTCTATTTAGGAGATATAAATTGTTAAAAAACTCAAACCCTATCATCAAACTTTCTAGTTTTAGTCATACTGATACCTCGAAGTCTGAATATGTAGATTCAGTTAGAGGATTCATTAAAGCTAGTGATCTTCCAAGAATATCAAATGTTCTTAAAATTGATTCTAACCCTAGAAAACCAAGAGAAAGTAAAGTAACTAAAGACATCATTGCTTCTTTAGAAGAAAGCCCGCAAATATTCCACTTAATGACAAAAGGTTTATTAATTTCATGTTCTAAATGTGAAGTTCTAGATCGTGGTCGTATACGGATAGAGTCCTATGACAATCAGTATGCACAATCTGGAATATTAGATGGTGGCCATAACACATTTGCAATTCTCAAATTTATTCTGCAAACACTAAATTTTGATGTTCAGAAATTGAGAGAGTGGGATGATGTTATTAAAATATGGAGAGATAATCTTGATCAAATAGTCTCAATGACTGGCGATACAAGTGATGAATTAATTGTAAAAGCATTAGACTTTTTAATACCTATCGAGTTCATATATCCGAAGAAAGGCGATGATAAAGATTCTTTAAATGGATGGGGTATAACGCACAGCAATATTACTCATGCTCGTAACAACAATGTTGAGTTAGTACAGGCTGCAAAGGATAATCATCAAGGATATTATGACTACCTAAAGGCTGTATTACCGCAAAGTGTTTCAAAGGCAATACAGTGGAAAACTAATGATGAAGGTAATATTCGGGTAGCAGATGTTTTAGCATTGACATTAATACCTTTGAGTGTTTTGCCATCTAGCATTGTTGGAACTAATTTGGAAAGTAATCTTTCTAAAATTTATAACAGTAAATCTTATTGTGTAGATACTTTCAAAGATATTTTAGATCAGCATGGTGAAAGAATCGGAAGTAATAAGTTTGAATTGAAAAATGCTTCTATTGAAAGCGCCTTAAATTTAATGCCAGAAATTTTAGAGCTTTATGATTTAATTTATTCAGAGTTCCCAACAGCATATAACACTAATGAAGGTAGTTTTGGTCGTATGGAAGTGGTAAAAAAATATGATCCGAAAAAAGCTGAAAATGGGAATGCTAAGTATTTAAATAAACAACCTAAAACTAAGTATTTTGGTCTTGATTGTGACTATAATTATGCTGATGGTTTAATAATTCCGCTTGTAGTAGCATTAAGAAAATTAATTGAATTTGATGAGCATAATGAAACTTTAAAATGGCGAGTAAAAAATCCTATTCAATTTATTAAAAATAATTTAGGTGATATTACTAAGATTTATGGCTTAGTTATCAAAATGTCTGATTATAATCCTCAGCGTATAGGTAAAACATCTAATAGTTACGATCTAGCTGCTACTGCTATAAAGAGTAAGCTGTAACTAAATTTTAAATGCTATTAAAAAAACCGCTTAGCGTTTGCTAGGCGGTTTTTTTGTGATTAAAATTGGTAGTAGTTTTTGAGATTTGGGTTGAGCTTATGTTTTAATCTAGCTTTCATTTTTTGTAAAATGACAATGTTTTGACGCAACACAAACTAATCTTTCTTCAGCGCATGACTGTATTCTAATATGCCCATAAACCTCTCATATAACCAAGGCTCAGCATCATCGATGGCTTGGTTATATATTTTAGAGCCGATCAAGTCCACCATAAAATCGAATAAGAACTTGGCAGGCAAATTACCGATATCCAAATCAAACTCTTCGCTCATATAATCTCTCAAATTATCTAACAGCGCTTCTTCCTCTTCCTTCGATAACTTGATAAGTTTGTCTTTACTCATATCATTCTCTCAATACTAGGTAATGATCTAGCTTAGTTCAATCATATCTTTATAGGAAGGTTGAATAACCAATAAAAAGGCTGGGTTACGATAGCGTAGCCCAGCCTTATTCAGGTTAATTTGACTTTATTGCTTATAAAATTACATAAACGGCAGTTTAGTAAATATCTGCAAGATCGTCGCGTTGACGATATCGACAAAGAATGCACCAACCATTGGCACAATCAAAAACGCCTTAGGCGAAGGCAGATAGCGATCCGTGACCGCCTGCATATTGGCAATCGCCGTTGGCGTCGCACCCATACCGAAACCACAATGTCCAGCTGACAAGACCGCTGCATCATAGTCTTTACCCATCACCTTAAAGGTTATGAAATAGACATAAACAACCATAATGACCGTCTGTACCAGTAAGATAATCAACACAGGCCCTGCCAAATCAGTCAGCTGCCATAGCTTCAATGACAGCAGCGCCATGGCTAAGAACAGACTCAAAGAAGCGTTACCAAATACGTCGATAGAGCGATCAAACATATCAAAATTAAAGATAGTGGTTAAGACATTACGAATAATCACACCACCTGCCAACGCCCAAACGAAGGTAGGTAGCTCAAACCACGTGCCTTGCGCAACAAGCGTCATGACATCGGCGAAAGCCAACGCTGCGGCAAACAATGCCAATGTTTCGATAGTAGATGAGGCGGTGATAAAGCGCATGCTATCAGGTCTTTCGAAAATTTCTTTATTGCTACTCGCCGAATCTTCATCATGTTTGGTGCTATAAAGCGACTGCGCGCCAGCGACTTTTTCGATGTCACTAGGATTGGGATTGGCGGGTGTTGGTTTTAACCCCAGCTTTTGAATCAGGCGACGGGCAACAGGACCACCAATGATACCACCAGCGACTAAGCCATAGGTAGCAACGGCGATACCAAGTGTCGTTGCACCGACCACACCATAATCTTGCTCCAAGGTGATACCCCAAGCACCTGCCGTACCGTGACCACCAGTCAGGGCGATAGAACCTGTCACTAATCCAAGTAGTGGATCAAGTCCCAATGCGCTTGCCATGGCCACACCAACGACATCTTGCAAGACGATAAAAACGGACACAACGATGGTAAAAATCAACAATGGCGTACCACCAGCTTTGAGTCTACTAAAATCAGCACTCAAACCAATAGAGGCAAAGAACATCAGCATGGTAGCCGTCTGTAATCCTTGATGAAAGTTAAAACTATATCCCCAAATGATATTTAGAATATAGACCACTATTGCCGCGACCAAACCACCAGCAACAGGCTCTGGAATGTTAAAATCTTCTAAGAATTTAATTTTCTTGACCAAAAAGCGCCCAAGCAGCAGCACTAGAGTGGCTAGTATCAGCGTGTAATAGCCGTTTAGGGTAATTTCCATATATTAATCCTTTCTATAAAAATAAATTAACCTGAATTCGGGATAAATATGGTTTTATCTCGAATTCAGGTTTGTGTGGTGATTGGCGACTAGGCATCATTCCACGGACGGCATAATAACCCATAATTGCGGCTTGCCAAAATCTCTGTAGGCATCTTCAATGATGCTTTTGAAAACATTAAAATCTTCGGTGTTTATTTTTTTCACCGCTGTTAGATCCAGCATCAGGTGAGTCACTTCGCTGTCCGTTAAACAGTCCCATGCGCTATCCCAGTTATGTGAAAAATAGCTGGGAAAATCACAGGCATTGGCTAAGTTTGTTAATAATGTGGTTTTATTAAGTATCTCGTTTATAGGTATGTTAACAGTCTGAGCGGGCATGCTAGCATTTAGTGCTGTAGTTTTTTGGTTAATATCTTGGTCAAAACCCAGATTAATATAGTGGATGGCTTTACTCATATTATTTTACGTCCAGTCTGCGAAAGCTGTCATAGTGATCAACGGTTAAGTAATATACGGTCGGTGGATGACCACCTGTGACGATACGCCGTGCACCGCGATGTGACACGCCAGGGGTAGGCACGGTATATTCGCGGTAGTAGCCTTGTGACTGCGTGGGCAATACTCCCTCACGATTATAAAATGTCGTGCCATCTTTATGAGGATAAGGAAAAGGCCCGCCTCGTTGAATAAGGGCAATGGTATTGTCTATCTGAGCATCGCCCGTGACGCCGCTTGTCTTTGCTGGCTGGGTCTCGGATGAGGTTTGTGATACCGCTGTTAGGTCAATACTATCGGTCAAAAACCCAGACGACAAATCACCAAAAAAATAAACAGCAACGGCAATAAGGGCAATCAAACTAAATAGGGTAGAGCCGAAGCTTCTCTTGTTTTGATTGCCACGCTGACTATGGCGATTGTCACGGGTAGTGTGTCGCGGGTTTTTGTTATTATCAGTAGGGTTGTTTCGGCTGCCAGTATTTGAATAGTGATTGGTTATATTTGAGTCTGGAGTGGCTAAAATACTCAATTCGTTGGAAGTGACTTCAGTGGCTCGTAGTTGGTTTTTATCATTACGCTCACTATTAAAATAGACGCTTTGACCAACGGTTATCGGCTGTGATAATCGCACTTTACTCACATGGAAAAACACGTCTTCACTTTGGTTGTCTACATCGATAAAGCCATAGCCTTTATCTGAATTCCAGTGCTTGATTTTACCACTCTGCATAAGCCCACTTTCCTATCGCCTGTTTTATTATCGTGCCGCATGATTTCTACCATATACATGGTTTTAATACCGCATATATAACATATTTGACACTACTAAAAAACGCCAGCAATTGAGCTGGCGTTTTTTTGTGGATTATACGTTAAATGAGAGAGTGGATGATAGGCTAAGCGATAAGACGTTAGGCGCGAGTCTCACCATGACCATACACGATCCATTTTTGTGAGGTGAGACCTTCAAGTCCTACTGGACCACGAGCATGGATTTTATCGGTCGAGATGCCAATCTCGGCACCCAATCCATACTCAAAACCATCGGCAAAACGGCTAGAGGCGTTAATCATGACGCTCGCTGAGTCGACTTCACGGATGAAACGTTGCGACTTGGTATAGTTGTCGGTAATGATAACGTCGGTATGATGGCTGCCATGAGTGTTGATGTGTTCGATGGCTTCGTCAATACCTGACAATACTTTTACCGCTAAGATAGGCGCTAAATATTCGGTATCCCAATCCTCAGCAGTGGCCGCAGACAGATGTCCAGCAAGCTTAGCATTGTCATTTAAGATGGCTTGCGACTTGTCATCAAGGCGCAATTGCATCGCATCATCAGCGGCGATGATGGCTTCGGCAATCTTAGGTAATAGCTCACCCGCGACTGATTCGTCGATCAATAGCGTCTCCATGGTATTACACGTACCGTAGCGATGGGTTTTTGCATTGACGCTGACCTTGATGGCGATTTCGGCATCCGCATCACTATCGATAAAGGTATGGCAGTTGCCATCTAAATGCTTAATAACAGGAACGCGAGCATCGCGGCTGATACGCTCAATCAATCCTTTGCCACCGCGTGGGACAATGACATCGACATAATCTGTCATGGTGATCAGCTCGCCGACAGCAGCACGATCTGTCGTTTGTAATACTTGCACACTGTGCTCAGACAGCCCGACTTTTTGTAGTCCTTCCAAGATACACTTGGCAATCGCTTGATTGGATTCAAACGCTTCAGAGCCGCCGCGTAAGATAATAGCGTTACCTGATTTTAGCGCCAATGAAGCCGCTTCTAAGGTCACGTTAGGGCGCGACTCATAAATCATACCGACCACGCCGAGCGGCACCCGCATTTTACCCAAATGAATCCCTGATGGCTGATAGGTCATGTCAGTGACTTCGCCGATAGGGTCTGGTAATGAGGCGACATCTTTTAACCCTTGGAGCATGCCGTCAAAGCGGGCATCATTTAGCTCTAAGCGATCCAGTAAGGCTGCCTCTAAATCGTTGCTCTGTCCATTATCCATATCGATTTTATTGGCGGCCAAAATATCTGATTTGGCCTCTTTTAACACATCATGAATCGCCATTAATGCTGAGTTTTTGTCACCAGTGTTTGCCGCAGCCAGCACACGAGAAGCCGCTCGTGCTTGCTTGCCGACAGCTTGCATATACGCAGTAACGTCTGTGGTATTCGATTGACTCATAAATTATTTTCCTTATGTTATAAATGTTTTAAGCAAATGAAAGCGCCCAAAAAGGCGAAAATGTGGCAAAAGGTGATTTTGATACCTGTGAGGTATTATGCTATTTAACATAGAGGAGATTGAGGCGATAGTAAAGATGATTTTGTGAACAGTGCCTGCTTTACATAGCGTTTATGAGCATAGTCGTCGCGTCATTTTACTGACTTTACCATTACTGAGTCCTTGCCACTTCATGATACAAACATCATTTCAGAGAAAGCAAAAACGCAAACTTTCGGTTACGTGGTTTTAACAGAACTGCGTTGTAACTACTAAGGTAGCTAGCATTAATCATACGTATAGTAGAGCTTAACGGTGCATCAAAAAGCAATTAAAGGGCAGACATTCATGTACGAATGGTTGCTCGTCAAATACAATTCAATAAATGAAATAATGATGGAGAATAAAAATGGCTATTAGAAGTGACACTATCGACAACACCACGCGTAAAAGCTTGCTGACAGTTGGTTTGGTTGCCGCGACATTGACATTGGGCGCTTGCGGTAAGAAAGAAGAAGCGCCTATGGAAACTGCTCCAGCCGTTGATGCACAAACAGCAGTAGAGGATGAAGCTACTGGTGTTGCTAGCGCCGATGGCGATGATATTGCAGTTGCTAGCGCCGATGATGGCATGGCAGTGGGTAGTAATGATGATGTGGCGGTGGCAACAGCAGATGACGCCGAAGTGCTGGACGGCACTGAGAGCGAAGAACATGTCTCAACGTATTAAATCGCTACTTTGATTAACTGGTTATCATTAGTTGATGATATAAGCGAATAAAACTAGATAATCAGATAAAACTACGCCCAGTACACGAAAGTGATAAAATAAGGCTCAGCGCTGTAAATACAGTCTGGGCTTTTTTGTGTTAGCTATTTAGTGTCTTATTAATATTTATTTACCACTGATTGAGCATCTGGTTCAATACAGGATTTGCCTTTTTGCTGTGTAATAAGAGACAATATGACATTTTTTCTATTTGTGTCACGAATCATAGCCTTATCACAATAATGCTATGATTGATGCTGATACTATTTATGCTGCCTATGCCGCTATTTTTTATTTATTTTTATTCGTGTTTTCACTCATATTTATTGGAAGTCTGCTGAACCATGCTTGATATTGCAAAAGATCCGACTCGGCCTATCGCCTTAGATTTACAAGACGTCCATAAAAGCTATGGCTCATTGGCAGTGCTAAAAGGAGTGTCCCTTACCGCATATGACGGTGATGTCATCTCTATTTTGGGCTCATCAGGCTCAGGTAAATCTACCTTGCTGCGCTGCATTAATTTGCTTGAAAAGCCCAATCAAGGTCGTATTATTATCGGTAATGATGAGCTGATGCTCAAGCCTGCCAAGTCAGGTGAGCTGCAAGCGGTCGATATTAAGCAATTGGAAAACTTGCGCGCGCGCGTGGGTTTTGTCTTCCAAAACTTTAACTTGTGGCCGCACAAAACGATTTTGCAAAACATCATCGAAGGACCAACGCAGGTTTTAAAGATTAAAAAAGATCAAGCCATTAGCGATGCTGAAAAACTGCTCGATAAAGTCGGTTTGCTTGATAAAAAAGACGCCTATCCAGCGAATTTATCTGGTGGTCAGCGTCAGCGTGTGGCAATTGCCCGTGCGCTTGCCATGCAGCCACAAGTGCTGCTATTCGATGAGCCAACCTCAGCCTTAGATCCTGAGCTGGTCAATGAAGTGCTCGCCGTCATGCGTGAGTTGGCAGAAGAGGGGCGTACTATGCTTATCGTCACCCATGAGATGCGTTTTGCGAGAGAAGTATCAAGCAAAGTGGTGTTCTTGCATCAAGGCGTGATTGAAGAGATTGGCACGCCCGAGCAAGTTTTTGATAATCCTACCTCTGAGCGTGTCAAAGACTTTATGGCATCGCATCGTCAGAACTAGCCTCGTATTTAGTATCCGTTTTATATGCAAAAATGGGGTAGTAATATTCTTACCACCCTATCGTCATTTTATTTTAAGCATAAAATTACTGCTTAGTAAGCAGCGTTGACCGTTTATTACTCGTTAATAACAGTCGGTATGTAAAACGTTTGTTTTTGATATTTTACTCAGGTATTATCAAAAGGTTTACAGGTGGTCGATAATGACGGCTGCTTGTGTATTCTGCTATCTATATTGCTTGTCTGGCAGGGACGTCAGAGAACAAAATATCAGAACCCTACATTAAAAACCCATCAGAATTTAAGGAATGTATGATGTCGAATTCTCGCCTATTGTGGTCATCGATGACCGTTACCGCCGCATTGATGCTGAGCGCCTGTAGTCAACCGGCTAATGAAACTACTGATAGCAACACTGACGCCACTGCAGCAGAAACGGCTGGCAAGACCATTCGTATCGCGACTGAAGGTGCTTACCCTCCTTTTAACTACACCAATGCTGATGGCAGCTTGGCAGGCTACGATATTGACGTTGCCAATGCCTTATGTAAACAGATGCAAGCCAAATGTGAAATCGTCGCTCAAGATTGGGATGGTATTATTCCGGGTCTTTTAGCACAAAAATATGATGCAGTGATTGCGGGTATGTCTATTACACCTGAGCGTCAAGAAAAAGTCGACTTTACCGAGCCTTACTTTGCCAATACGATGGTTTGGCTGACCGATACCAAAGGCAGTTTTGATCCTATGGCGATCAAAAATTTGACACTTGGTGGTCAACGTTCAACCACGCCTGGCGCTTATTTACAAGATAACTATGAAGGCAAAGACGGCAATACTGTGCAGTTGTATGACAATTATGACAATGCTTATCTGGATCTAAAGTCTGGTCGTAGCGATGCAGTATTGGCGGAAAAAGTCTCTGCCAAATCATGGTTGGCAGACAACCCTGAAGGCTTTGGTATCGTTGGTGACGAAATTGACAATGACGACAATATTGCCATTGCTGTTCGTAAAGGTGACGCACTCAGAGACGACTTTAATAAAGCACTCAGCGAAATCCGTAGTAACGGTGAGCTGGCACGTCTTGAGCAAGCGAACTTTGGTCAATAATCTTCTGATTGAAAAATGAAGGAATAGCAAACATGACAATATCAATATTAAAAACCAAGGCGTTTTGGCTTGCGCCATTAAGTGCCGCGATGCTTATGCTGGCTGGTTGTAATAATAGCGCCACGCCTGAAGATGGTGCGGCAGCTGACACCACAGCCGATGCACCTATGAACATAAAAATTGCCACCGAATCAAGCTATAAGCCGTTCAGTTATACCGATGCTGATGGCAAGTTAATTGGTTATGAGATTGAGCTGGTCGACGCTCTGTGTGCACAAATGAAAGCAAAATGTGAAGTCATCTCACAAGATTGGGATGGTCTCATTCCTGGTCTAAATGCCCAAAAATTCGATGCAATTATCGCAGGTATGTCGATCACGCCTGAGCGTAAAGAAGTGGTTGAATTCACTGACCCGTACTTTCACACCGGCATTATCTTAATTGGTAAAAAAGGTGATGACATTCGCGTCGATGCATTAAAAGGTCAGCCCATTGCCTCACAGCGCTCAACCGTCGCTTCACAGTACTTGCAGGATGAACATGCAGATGCTGATATCAAGCTTTATGATACCCAAGACAATGCATATCTGGATCTGACTTCAGGTCGCGTACGGGCAATGATGTCCGATAAAGTCACTGGCATCGATTGGCTAAAAACGGATGCTGGTAAAGACTATGAAGTGAAAGGACAAGAAATCAGCACCGACGAAGATGCCATGGGTATCGCACTTCGTAAAGGCGATCCATTGGTCGCTAAGTTCAATAAAGCGTTGGCTGAATTAAAAGAAAACGGTACTTATGACCAAATCACAGGCAGCTATTTTGGCACCAGCTCTACCGCTGCTGCGCAAAAAGCCGTGGCAACCACCGACGACGTAAAAGAAGTGATGGTGGTTGAAGGTGATGATGCTGTTGAAGTGAAAGAAGAATCAGCTGAAGCGGCGACTAACTAATATCATAGCTCATCTCTGTGCTCGGCTGATATGGCTGTCACGTATGACGATATTCACTCATAGAGATGAGTGTTATTTTACTCACAAACCCCAAGGATGATCATGAACAACCATTTTGACCAACACCGTGCAATCACGAACGCATCCGTTATCAATGGCATCAAGGCGCGACGTTTTTCAGCGCCCTTGCTTGCGATGGCGGCGCTTTTAACCTTAGCAGGGTGTAGCAATGGTCAAAATGATGCAAATAATGATGTCAGCCCAGACGCCGCTGAGACCGCAGCGACGGGTGATGTGTTACGTATTGGTACCGAAGGCGCTTATGCCCCCTTCAACTATACCAATGCGGATGGCACCCTTGGTGGTTTTGATGTTGATATTGCCAACGCTATCTGTGCCGATATGAAGGTAACGTGTGAAATCACGGCGCAAGATTGGGACGGTATCATCCCGGGTCTAAAAGCGGGTAAGTATGATGCGATTGTGGCCGCTATGTCGGTGACGCCTGAGCGTGAGCAACAAGTCAGCTTTACAGAGCCGTACTTTAGCAATACCTTGGTGTTTTTGGCAAAAAAAGACAGCAGCTTCGATCCCAGTAATAGCGATGATATCAATGCGCATTCTATTGCCGCTCAGCGCTCGACCATTTCTTCGCAGTGGTTAGAAAAGGTTTATCCAAATGCTGACATGAAGCTTTATGACACGCTAAGTAATGCGTTTTTGGATTTGGGCTCGAATCGTGTTGATGCGATGGTGTCTGATAAGCTGCCAGCGCTAGAATGGCTTGGCTCCACCTCAGGCAGTCAGTATGCGCTCAAAGGTCAAGAGATTGACATCAATGATAATTTTGCCATCGCGGTGCGCCCAGGCGATGCATTGCAAGCAAAAATTAATAAGTCATTGGTCAATATTAAAGCGGATGGCACTTACGATAAAATCAATCAAAAATATTTTGCGATTCCAGCGTCAAGCTCAACGGTCACTACTGAGCCGACAGAAAAACCTGCTGAATAAGTCTTCAAATACATTTAGCACTGTTGCATCGTAACCGTGAGAGTAGTGATTTTCATAGGTTAATTTGAATTCCATTCCATAGGAAGGGTATTGCTTCAATAGCGATATCCTTTTTTTGTTTTTTATAAAAAATAGTTCGGTCTTGTGATATTGACTGTTCGGTTTGTAAAAATATGACTAATCTAATGTGTTTTTAAGAAGATAAGCGTCTATTTAAGCACTGCTTTTACGTGTGAGTATTAACATAGCTGGCAGCGAATATGATAAAATCAGCGCTCATTTCTACTGTGTCAATTTCCGCCGCAATAATCGTATTGATTTGACGTCGATCTATGACGCAAAGCACCAAGGTCTATTTGGTATAAAATACGCTTATCAGCAGCGCTCAGCGATTGATGCTGATTCTTTTAACTCATATTTTGCAAATTGCTAATATAAAGAGACTGAGTGGATAATTGTGTTTGATTTACAAGGATTTGGCGCGCTACTACTGAGCGGCGCTACCGTCACTATCAAGCTTGCCATGACCAGTTTAGTCATCGGCATGGCTTTAGGGCTGCTCGGTGCCACAGCTAAGCTGTCCAACGTCTGGCTGCTGCGTAAAATTGCGACTGTATATACAGCGACAATGCGCGGTATTCCAGAGTTGCTATTGGTACTGTTTATCTATTACGGTGGCTCTATGCTGCTGATGACGATTCTCAAAAAATTCGGCTATAACGAATATGTTGAGATCAGTGCCTTTTGGGGCGGCGTGATGGCGTTATCTATCGCGTTTGGCGCTTATGCGACTGAAATTTTTCGCATGTCGATCCAAGAGATTCCGATAGGGCAGAAGGAGGCGGCGCAAGCGATTGGTATGCGTCCTTTTCAGACGTTTTATCGCATTACCTTGCCACAAGTTTGGCAGATTGCGTTACCAGGATTGGGCAATTTGTTTTTGGTGTTGCTCAAAGATACCGCATTGGTATCGGTCGTGGGTCTCAAAGACATTATGTATCAGGCATCACGTGCCGCCCAATCAACGCAGCAGCCATTTACTTTTTATATGGCAGCGGCGATTATTTATCTGGGTTTAACCATGTTGATTACTGGTTTTATGATGTGGCTCGAATGGCGCGCCAATCCAGCGGCACGCTACGCTAAAAAGCTGAGCCGTCAGTCAACCCACCGTCAATCGACCATAGGATAGAGGAGAGATACTATGGATTGGAATTGGCAGGTTATTTTTGATAGTATTCCTGATTTATTAAACGGGGCAGTATTGACCGTACAGCTGGTGGTTATCTCAGGTATTATCGGTCTATTTTTTGGTTTGGTTTTAGCCCAGTTGCGCTTGTCAAAAAACTGGCTGGTACAGATACTACCCTTTTCTTATATCTTTTTCTTCCGTGGCACGCCGCTGCTGGTACAGATATTTTTGATTTATTATGGTCTAGGACAGTTTGAGGCTATACGGAATTCGTTCTTATGGGAACCTGTGCTCAGTCAAGCGTATTGGTGTGCCATCATTGCCTTTACCATGAATACCAGTGCTTATTTGGCAGAGATCATTCGCGGTGCGATTCAGACCATTCCTGTTGGTGAGCTCGAAGCAGCTGACGCTATCGGTATGTCGAAATGGCAGAAGCTTACGCGTATTACCTTACCCCGTGCCTTTGGCATTGTCATTCCAGCCTACAGCAATGAAGTGATCTTTATGCTAAAAGGCAGTGCGCTAGCGTCAACCATCGCTTTGATGGATATCACGGGTGTCGCTCGAACCATTAGTGCGCGAACTTATACCTTAATGGAGCTGTTCTTCGCTGCTGGTATTATTTACCTTTTATTATCATGGGTGATTTTGTTTAGCTTTAGGTTGTTTGAAAAAAGAATGAACCGCCACACAAGCTATGTACCGCCTGATGTAATGACCAACACCATACCTTAATGGTTTGGCTCAAAATAATGCTAAAAAATCAATGAAATAGCGGGTTAACATCTTAATATTAACCCGCTATTATTTTGTTTAACTGCGATTTATCTCATTTTTATGACTATTTTTAAAATGAAGATAAGCCCTAGAAAAATAACGACAGATAGTGCAGTATGTATGACCAAACTATCAATAATCTGCTGTGAGTGCCTAGTATGAGCCAATCACCCCATATGTCTTTAATCAATGCGATTGCTGTCAGCGTCAATGATGACGCGAGCATCGCAATGGTTAACGATAGCGTACGTGCATCCATCGGCAAGGTGGTCTGTGTCGGCCGTAACTATGCGGAACACGCCCGCGAGCTTGGCAATGAGATACCAAAATCACCCATCTTATTTATGAAACCAGCATCGTCAGTGGTCAGTGTGCGTCATGATATCGTCCGTCCCAATCCAGCGATATATGGTGAGACCCATTATGAAGCTGAGCTGTGTGTGCAATTAGCAGCAGACTTATCGGCAGCCACGCTTGAACAAGCACAGCAAGCGATAGGTGGCGTGACCTTGGGGCTGGATTTGACCTTACGTGACTTGCAAAGTAAGCTCAAAGAAAAAGGTCATCCATGGGAGCGTGCTAAGTGTTTCGATGGTGCCTGTGTGCTTGCTGATTGGATTGATCCGCAAGCGTTTGGTGATTTTAGCCATGTCGAATATCAGCTTTATATCAATAATGAGCTGAAGCAAGATGGTGATAGTGCCTTGATGCTATTTCCAGTTTATGAATTACTGGCAGAGATTAGCCATGCCTTTAGCTTACAAGCAGGTGATGTGATTATGACTGGAACGCCGAGCGGCGTTGGCATATTACAAGCAGGCGATGCGTTAAAATTGAAGCTCGGTGCCCATGAATGGCAGGCGCAGGTTCAATAAGTTTTTATAGCAGTACTATTTTATCAGTCGTCAAATGCAGCGACGCTATCATCAAATCCCAAGTTAACGCTTGGGATTTTTTCGTTTTATGAGGTGCTCACAAAGTGCTGTCATGAGAATGTCATCTATGTTTCAACGTTCTGTCATAAACTCTCGGTAGACTTAGGCGTAATTCGTATTTTTGTGGTGATAATTGTAAAGCCGCGACCAACTCTCCGCCAATCCAGCCTAACAGCAAGGTGACTGATAATGACATTATTGAATAATAAACAACCACTTGCCCATGAAGTCGTTGAAGATTCTAATCCGACTGACAATATCGATTTTCAAACCATTATTAGTCGTCGTTTAAATCGTCGTAGTATCCTAAAAGGTGGCACAGGATTGACGGCGGCGGCTTTTTTTGGGGCGCTACCTTTGGTTGGCTGTAGCGATGATGATGACAGCAGTCCTATCAAGAATACTGATAATAACGCGGCTATCCCTGCACAGGGCGATCTCAAACGTCCCGAAACTTTGAAGTTTACGGCAGTGGCGCATTCAACTGCCGAAACGATGAGCGTGGCAGCAGGCTATAAAGCCGAGATGATATTACCACTTGGTACGCCGCTGATATCTAGTATCGATGATTGGAAAGACAACCGAGAGCAGTCGGCAGAGTCATTCGAATGGCGCATGGGTGATAACCATGATGGCATGTGGTTCTTTGGTAAAAAGGGCGGCGCTTATGATGCCAAAGCGGCAGAGAATGGGCTGCTAGTGATGAATCATGAATATGTAAACAGTAATGAGCTGAGTCCGTTTGGCTATCATGTGATCCAAGATAACAACGCCGCGCCCATCTTTAAAAATCGTCGACTTGCTAGTGATGTGCGCCGTGAGGTTAATTGCCATGGGGTAGCAGTGGTTGAGATGAAACGCCGCGCTGATGGCATGGGCTATGAGATGGTAGCTGATTCGAAATATAATCGCCGTCTCACGAGTAGTAGTACGGCGCAGTTGACAGGGCCCGTTGCTGGCTCTGATTTGGTCAAGACTAAGTTTGATCCGACAGGCTTTCAGACGCGCGGCATCAATAATAATTGCGGTGCAGGTTTGTCACCTTGGGGTACCTATCTGACCACCGAAGAGAACTTTTTAGGGGTATTCGCCCGTGGGCAAGATGCTAGCCAATTAAGTGATGGGCAAAACTATGGCCGCGAGCGCTACGGTGCAACAGAGGATTTCCCAGGCTGGGAGTATCTGTGGCACACACCTGAAGCCAAAGATGCCAAGATAGCCGATGAGTTTTCGCGCTGGGATATGACGGCCGTCGGTACCAGTGCTGCTGACGATTATCGTAATGGCTTTAATACCTTTGGCTATATCACCGAAATTGATCCGTTTAACCAAAACTCTATGCCGCAAAAACGTACGGCACTGGGACGTTTTGCCCATGAGAATTGCGCCTATGCGCCCGTTGAACAAGGCAAACCGGTGGTCTTTTATATGGGCGATGATGCTCGCGGCGAATATATTTATAAGTTTGTCTCCAAAGCCACATGGTCAAATAGTGATATCGGTGGTGGCTTAAAAGCGGGCGATAAGTATTTGAATGACGGTACGCTCTATGTTGCTATCTTTAATGAAGATGGCAGCGGTGAGTGGAAAGCACTCGTCCATAGTCAAAACGGACTGGATGCTTCCAATACGGTATTGCCTTTTAATGGACAAGATGAGGTGCTGGTTTTTGCTCGTGCCGCAGCAGATGTGGTCGGTGCAACCAAAATGGATCGACCAGAGTGGGTGTCGGTTAGCCCTATGACGGGTGAGGTGTACGTCACATTGACCAATAATAAATATCGCGGCGTACGTGAAGACCAACCTGTGTCAGCCTCTAATCCGCGTAGCTATCAGGCAGGTGAAAAAGCGGCAGGTAATGACAACGGTCATATCATTCGCTGGGCAGAAGCAGGTGGCGATCATGCGGCCATGAGTTTTGAGTGGGACATTTATTTATTTGCCACGCCTTATGATCTGGCCGCAGAAAATTTGTCACAGTTAAATGATAGCAATGATTTGTCTTCTCCCGATGGTTTGTACTTCGATCCGCGTGGCGTATTATGGATTCAGACCGATGATGGCGCTTATACCGATACCAGCAGCTGTATGTTACTGGCGGCGCTGCCGGGTAAAGTCAGTGATGGGACAGCCATAACGACCTCAGCAGGACAACAAACACGAGTTGGGATGCCTGCTAGTAATGACAATATCAAACGTTTTTTTGTCGGTCCAGAAGGCTGTGAAGTCACAGGTATTACTATGACTCCTGACTTTAAAACCTTATTTATCAATATTCAGCATCCGGGTAATACTTGGGGCGCTATTGCTGGAGGCAGTACGCCGCGCTCAGCGACCGTGATGATTACGCGTGAAGATGGCGACGTCATACTGGCAGAGTCGTTTGTCTAGTTAGACATTTGCATGAGTAATGATGTGTCTTACTCAACACATAAATCCCAAGTCATGGCTTGGGATTTTGTATTTTGGAGGATAGTTATTAATATGCAAGCATTGGTATTAAGGGATAGCGCCTTTCTTTGACAATAAAGATACTTGATAGTTAAATCATTCTCTTCTGTTTATGACAATTACAGGATAGTATGGAAAATCCTTTCAACTGCTTGATATGTTAACACTATGACCAGTCCAAAACCTTTAGAAACCATTCATGATTTATTTGCCACCACTCGGCGTCCAACTGCTGTTGAGTCGTATACTCGTGAAGGTTCTCAGGGCGATGTCTATGAAGAGCTGGCGAAACTCGAATATATTTATGTCGATGAGCTGACCGCAGAAACGGTAGATAACAGCTATAGTAAACCGCATCAGCCTATTACGTTGGTTGATTTTTTTGAAGGCTTGGCTCAGTTGGCAACGATGGGCGTGGTGGAAGTCACTGATATTGTAGAGGCTATCCATCGTGAGATTCTGCTGCGTCCTTTAGGACGGTTTAATAAAGGCAATATTGAGCACTGGCAGCGCGGTATCACGGGGCGGATTTATGGCACGGTGCGTTATACGATGCAATTGGTGGGCAATAATCTTGCCTCAGGGCTGCGTCTTTATAACACTGTTTCTAAACCCAAAAAAATACAACCTTTACCCAAAAACTTACGTCGCTTGGTCAATATTCTAAATGGCGTCATGGGCGATCACCTTATCACTCATCACAATCCATTGGCAGTATCGATGGTGCTATACGATGAATACAATCGTGTACAAAGTGGCGCGCTGTCCGGGCGTATTATTATTTTATGCCATGGGCTTTGTATGAGTCACTTGAGCTGGCAGGTATCTGGAGAAGGCAATTTGGGTGAAGCGTTGGTCAAGCACTTGCCAAAAGCGACGGTTCTGTATTTAAACTATAATACGGGTCGGCGTATTTCTAGCAACGGACGTAGCTTTGCAAAAGTCTTGCAAGATTTGGTTGAAAGTAATCCCGACGTCACTCAAATAGATTTAATCGGTCATAGTATGGGCGGTTTGTTGAGCCGTAGTGCGCTATTTTATGGTAAAGAGCAAGGCTTTAGCTGGGTCAAACGCGTGGGCAATCTTGTCACCTTAGGCTCACCGCATCATGGCGCAAGCTTGGAGCAGATTGGACATTTTGTTCAAGATAAAATCGCTAAGCTACCTTTTGCAGGATCATTGGCTAAATTGGGCGACTTGCGTAGCGCCGGTATTATAGATTTACGTTACGGCAGTATTCGCGATGCTGATTGGAAGTCTACCGAAGGGCGCAGCGTGCTGCCAGCAGAGTTTCGTCATCCCACGCGTTTGCCCCTGCATGTGAATACCTATTTAGTGGCGGCAGCTTTGATTGAAACTCATTATGAATCTAAGACCACAAGTTTGCTTGGGGACGGGTTGGTCTCAGTAGAATCAGCGCTCGGCGAATATACCGAAGAGCATACGCTAGCAGTACCAGAGGGACATAAGGCGATTTTTTATGGAGTCAATCACATGAATTTAATCTACAGCGATAGAGTACATGAGCAAGTTATTGCTTGGTTGTTGGATAATAGGCTAGGCGATGCCCATGATGCAAAGTATGGGCTTGATAGTCGTATCTATTCTTATCCAGAAGTGGATGAAGTAGCCAATTAAGCGTGCTCGAAACCAGTTATATCGTCAGTCATAAATTTCAAGCCATGACATTAAAAACCCCCAAGCATGATACTTGAGGGTTTTTTTATTACTAAGCGAGCTGCACTAAATCCTAATTACTCAGAAAATATCGTGGTCACATCGTCTTTATTAAATTTATACATCTCGCCACAAAATCCGCAATCCATCTCAAAGTTACCGCCTTGCTCATCAATGATGTCTAAGACTTCTGCTTCACCGATTTGCTCAATGGCCATCTCACATTTCTCACGTGAGCAGGTGCAACCAAATGATAAGGCAACAGGGTCGGGCGCGACGACATTTTCTTCATGATACAAGCGATAAAGGATTTCGTTGGCATCAAGCGTGGTCAACTCTTCAGCTTTCACTGTCCGTGTCAAAACGCTCAGACGTGTCCATAAGTCATCGTCGATACCCGCATCTTGGTTTTGCTCGACTTCATAGGTTTCTTCAGCAGTACGAGGAAGCATCTGTACCAACATTCCACCCGCTTGCAGACCATCAGATGCCAAATTAATCAAGGTTGGAATCTGCGCCGATTGCTTTTGGTAGTGCGCTAAGCAGTCTGCCAAATTGTCATGGCTGCGCTCGACGATGCCTTGATAGGCTTCGCCGCCTTCAGGCTGAATGTTAATAAACAACACGCCTTGACCCATCGCACCCAATTCAGCAAATGCCTCTTTGGCATGAGTCATATTTTCCCAAGCCTGTACTTGCTCATCAGTTTCACCCTTCCAGCTAGCAAGGGCACGGATGATACCGTCTTGATTGCATTCTGCCATTGCCCAGTTTAGCAAGCTATCGCTGTCTGATGATTGCAATTGAATGGACAGATGACCATTGATTTTGACCGTGCCGATAAGCAAACTCGCTGCTGTCAGCATCTCACCCAATAAGCGCTTGATCGCTTCAGGATAAGGCTTTTGAGCTATCGTACTGGCATAGCTGCGTGATAGGCGCACCACATCACCGCGCACTGGCGAATCTTCAATAAAGAAACGTTGACGTACGTCATTGTCACTATGGTTGCCAGCGTTCTGGCTGTCCGTATTAGGGACTTGAGTATCTTGTGTCATAGGTCATTTATAGTATTAAGAAGTTGTTAGCTTTATGGGGATTCATCGTGATTTATCAATTGCCTGTTAGATATTGTTTAACAGATTAAAGGCGTTTATTGGATAGTTATGGTGATACTAAACCCGATACCCTTAAAAAATAAACCTCATTAAAAAAATTTTACCCACACCCGCTAATTTGTTGTACAGTAACATTAAGTTGCATTGTGATAAATAACAGCAACAACAACCGCATGGATGCGTGGCAATAAGGTCAATAAATAAGACCTATGTCGTCCAAGCACTCATTCAATCTTGTGATAATGTGATAAAAGGATGTATCTCATGAGCTATCTATCTTCTAGGTCTTTCTCTAAACCTTTAACTCTCGCTGCTTTTATGGCGCTAGGTCTTGCAGGGTGTAATAACAGTAGCCAAACCAGCACTGATGCGCCAGCAGATGATGCAACAGCGACAGAAACCACTACCAACGGTACTCTACAAAAAATCAAAGACTCGGGTACTATCGTAGTCGGTCACCGTGACTCTTCTATTCCATTTTCTTATATCGCTGACGACCCAAATCAGCCGATTGGTTATGCGCACGATTTAGAGATGAAAGTCGTCGAAGCGGTTAAGCAAAAGCTAAACATGCCAGACCTCAACGTCCGTTATAACCTTATCACCTCACAAACCCGTATTCCCTTGGTACAAAACGGCACGGTCGACTTTGAATGTGGTTCGACCACCAACAACGAAGAGCGTCAAAAACAAGTGGCATTCTCCAACGGTTTCTTTGAAATCGGTACGCGTCTATTGACCAAAAAAGACTCAGGTATTCAAGATTTCGAAGACCTAAAAGGTAAGACCTTAGTCACCACCGCAGGCACAACTTCAGAGCGTTATATTCGTCAGTATAACGATGACAACAAAATGGACATGAATATCATCTCAGCAAAAGACCACGGCGAAGGCTTCCTTATGCTAGAAAATGGTCGCGCGGATGCCTTTATGATGGATGATGTACTACTTGCTGGCGAAAAAGCCAAAGCAAAAAATCCTGATGAATGGGTCATCGTCGGCACGCCGCAATCGTTTGAGATTTATGGTTGTATGATGCGTAAGGATGATCCTGAGTTCAAAGCAGTGGTCGATGAAGCGTTAGCGAATGTCTTTAAATCAGGGGAAATCAACAGCATTTATGACAAGTGGTTCTTAAACCCAATCCCACCAAAGAACGTCAATCTCAACTTTGAGATGTCTGACAACTTAAAAGCCTTGATTGCCAGTCCGCATGACAGCGCTCAGCCGAAAGTTGCGACGGCACAGTAATTATTGTCCTGCAACATAGCTTGCTTACGTGTTCAGACTGATGTTGATGTCAATCTGAACACGTAGGATTTTCAGTCGCTGCTCGGAGAGACAACCATGAATTATAGCTGGAACTGGGGTGTGCTCTTTGAGCAGACTGGTATCGGTAATGAGCTTTATATCCATTGGATGATTACTGGTCTTGGCTGGCTACTATTGATTGGTAGTATCGCATGGGCCATTGCTATGGTCGTAGGTACTATCTTTGGCATCATGCGTACTTTGCCTAATAAGACCGCTCGTGCCATTGGCACCGCTTATGTGACATTTTTTCGTAATATTCCACTGCTTGTCCAGTTGTTCTTTTGGTTTTATATTGCACCTGGCTGGCTTACACCCACGATACAAGAGTGGTGGTATAAGGATTTATCTCCTAACACTTCAGCCATGCTTTCAGCGAGTATCGGTCTTGGCTTATTTACCGCCGCTCGTATCGTTGAACAAGTACGTACAGGTATTGAGTCGTTGCCCGAAGGTCAGATCAATGCTGCTTATGCACTAGGCTTTAGTATTCCGCAAGTCTACAAAGAAGTACTGCTACCGCAGGCCTTTCGTATTATTTTGCCACCGCTCAGCTCTGAGCTGACCAACTGCTTCAAAAACGCCTCCGTCGCCTCATTAGTGGGGGTAATGGAGCTGATTAGTCAAACCAAAACTATTAGCGAATACACCCAAAACAGCATCGAGATTTATACCTACGCGACGATTATTTATTTAGTATTTAACTTATCGTTGATTGCTATTATGGGGTTAATTGAGCGCAAACTGCGTGTACCTGGGCTCATTGCAGGAGGTCAGAAATGAACATGATGACCGAATTGGCAACAGCCTATCCTGGTTTGATGGGCGGCATGATTACCACCTTAAAAGTGCTGTTTTTGGCGATTATTGGTGGTATTAGCTTAGGAACGGTATTGGCGTTGATGCGCTTGTCTGGTATCAAAGCGCTTGAGATTCCAGCAAAGCTATACGTCAATTATTTTCGTTCTGTACCGCTACTACTGGTGCTACTGTGGTTTTACTTTGCCGTACCGATGATTTATTTTTGGATAGCGGGTAAGTACTTACAACTTGATGCTGCTTTTGCCTCTTGTGTAGTCGCGTTTATGATGTTTGAAGCGGCTTACTTTTCAGAGGTGGTGCGTGCTGGTATTCAATCGATTGGTAGTGGGCAGGTCAATGCCGCCAAAGCGCTGGGCATGACTTATGGGCAGACCATGCGTCTGGTTGTTTTGCCACAAGCCTTTCGCAAAATGCTGCCGCTAATCTTGCAGCAGTGTATTATTTTATTCCAAGATACGACGTTGGTTTTCGCTATTGGTTTGACAGACTTTTTCCGTGCCGCCTATGTACGCGGTGAGCTGATGGGTTTGCTGACGCCTTACATTTTGGGTGCTGGTGCGGTGTATTTTATCATCAGTGTCAGTGCCTCCGTGGGTGTACAACAATTGCAAAAGCGTTTGCGATTTTGATAGATATTTATCTTGGCTTGCGCTTTTTGAGTGTTGAGGCTTTGGTTGAGTAGTTGATTTAACTTTTTTTAAATGACGATTATTAAAAACAATGTGGTTAGGAGCCAGTGATGAGCAAAGCTGATACATACTTAAATGCCTTTGGCGGACTGGTCACCAATAATGGTCATGCTAGTGATGAGATGGTCATTCAAATGTCCGATGTCAGCAAATGGTATGGGGATTTTCAAGTATTGAGTGATTGTACGGCGCATGTACATAAAGGTGATGTCGTCGTCGTGTGCGGGCCATCAGGTAGTGGTAAATCAACCTTGATTAAAACGGTCAATGGACTGGAGCCTTTTCAAGAAGGTGGGATCATGGTGAATGGTATCTCAGTTGGTGCGGCAAAAACCAATCTGCCAAAATTACGCAGCCGTGTCGGCATGGTCTTTCAGCATTTTGAGCTGTTTCCGCATTTGACTATCATTGATAATTTGACAGTGGCGCAAATAAAAGTATTGGGTCGCAAAGAGAGCGAGGCCAAGCAAAAAGCTATGGCGTATTTAGATCGTGTTGGACTAACGGTACAGGCCGCGAAGTATCCCGCGGAGCTATCGGGTGGTCAGCAGCAGCGTGTTGCAATTGCACGCGCGCTGGCAATGGATCCTGTAGCGATGCTCTTTGATGAGCCGACCTCTGCGCTTGACCCTGAGATGATTCAAGAAGTACTTGATGTCATGGTCGAGTTGACTCGTGATGGCATGACCATGATGTGTGTGACCCATGAAATGGGCTTTGCCAGTCAGGTAGCCAACCGTATTATCTTTATGGACGAAGGTCATATTGTCGAGAACTGTAGTAAGGATGAGTTTTTTGAAGGGGCAAAAAGTGATCGCGCGCAACTGTTCTTATCGAAGATTTTGAATCATTAAAACTCTCTACTGCGTTATTCGAATTATTTATAAATAGCAGATCTAAAAAGCACCTACTAAATAGGCGCTTTTTTTGTGCCCGCAGATTATTAGTAGATTTATATATTCAAGGATATTATTGGTATAAGTAAATGATATAGTTGGTTTAATATAACGCGGGTACGAAAAGGGCAACTGACAGTATTATAAATAGTAGACTGAATAAGCCTGACAACGTATTTCATTTATATAGGATCAACTATAGTGACAGGTTAGCTGTCTTTATCGTTTTTTAAGGCACGCTTTTGTGACTCTATTCTAGTATTTATACGCTTGTAATAAGTTGCATTTTATCTAACACTCATTCGAGGACAAAGAATGACATCAATGCGAACCGTTGGAATATTACTATTTAACGAAGTCGAAGTGTTGGACTTCGCAGGACCTTTTGAGGTGTTTTCATTGGCTGCCAATGCTACTAGTGATAAATACTTCAAAGTTATTACCATTGCTGAGCATCACGCGCCGATATCTGCTAGAAACGGTCTACGTGTTGTTCCTGATTACAGTTTTTCCAACCATCCAGACATTGATGTTTTAGTAGTTCCTGGTGGTTATGGTGCCGAAAAAATAGAGATAAACAATCCAGTGGTTATCGATTGGATTGTCACTCAAGCTAAGCTCGTTGATTTGACACTTTCAGTTTGCACGGGTGCTTTGTTGCTCGCTAAGGCTGGGTTATTGGCTGGCAAGTCTGCAACCACTCATTGGATGGACTTAGATAATCTAGCATCCTATGCTGATATTGATGTGATCTCTCATACTCGTTTTGTCGACGCTAGTGATGAAAGTGCTAAGCTGATAACTTCGGCAGGAATAAGCGCAGGTATTCATGCCAGTCTATATTGCTTGGAGACGTTAATAGATACTAAAACCATGCAAGCAACGGCAAAACGTATGGAGTTTGATCTGGATTAAAATATTTTTTTAGAGCACCTATTAATAGGTGCTTTTTCTGTGCCAATAGAATATTAGTAGATTGATGCATTCAATCGCGACGTTGGTACGATTCACTACATAAGTGAAAAGGTGAGTGAATACCTGTTTACTGATACAATAGCGGTCAATATTTTTGATAATTAAAATAATTCATAAACCGTATTGGAGTTCATATGAGTGTAGAAAATTCATTAGTAGAGTCATCTAAAGGTATCGTCATTATCGGTGCAGGATTGGCTGGCTGGCATGTCATCGATGCCATTCGTGCAAAAGACAAAGGTATCCCGATTACCTTAATTACTGCCGACAGTGGCGATCGTTATCACAAGCCAATGCTGACCATGGCGATTAGCCAAAAGAAAAGTGCAGCAGATTTGGTCAGAGCAACGGGCATTGATGCCGCAGAAGCTGCAAATGTTAAGCTACTTGCCAACACGCAAGTGACGGATGTTGATACGACCACTCAACAGTTGCAGCTTATCTCTGCGCTGCGCTCAGATCCCGTTTATACCAATTACGCTACGATCGGCTATGACAAGCTGGTACTAGCGATGGGTGCGCATCCTATCTTCCCAAAAAGCTTGCCAGAGGAACTAGTCTGGCATGTCAATCATATTGAGCGCTTTGGACAGTTGCAAGAAAAGCTAGCAACTGGCAGTCAGCACGTTGCTATTGTCGGCGCGGGTATGGTTGGGACGGAGATTGCAGAAGACTTATTAAAAGCAGGTCATCAAGTGACGCTCATTGATCTAAACGATGCGCCACTATCACAAATGCTACCGCCAAAAGCAACTTCTCGTATCGCCCAAGCGGTCAATTCGCAAGGGATTAACTTTTTAGGAGGGTATCAGGTATCTGCTATTACTCGTCTCAGTGATGGAAAACTGCAGGTCAGTTATGAGGCGCTAGCATCAGCGACAGACAGCAGTACTGCTGAGCCAATCGAACCGCTCATCGTGGATCATGTGATTGCCAGTACAGGTCTGACGGTCGATGACAAACTGCCTACCGCAGCTGGTGTCGAGTTTGACCGTCGCACTGGTATCGTGGTGGATGCGCCGACCTTGCGTACCAGTACAGCCAATATTTATGCGATTGGTGACTGTATGTCTATCGATGGCGTGCCGTGTCGTTACGTCGCACCGTTGCGCGCGCAGGCTGCTACCATTGCTGATGATGTATTAGGTCTAGAGCATAATGGCTACGATCATAAGCCGCCAATGATTCGCCTGAAAAATAAAGCAATCTCCGTCATGGTGACAGGTGTGCCAAAAGCGACTGGCAATTGGCAGGTCAAAATAGAAAGTGATGAAGAGTTGGTCATGGACTTGCTAAATGATAGTGATGAAGTCAGCGCAACGGTAACGATTAAATCGCCTGTAGTGCCTAAAGTATAATTGTAAAAGTATTATAAATTATAGCCAGTGTTGCCATCTTTATGCAGCACTGGCTTTTTTATGTCTATCGTATCTTTTATATAAATAATCAACTTAATAAGATGGCGCAGCAATAGTAATCGATACGTCCTGTATCAATATTATTGACAGGCTTTCATTTAAGAGGCTATATTGGTTAGGGCTTGATTTAATTATAGTCTATGGTGACAGAGAATATTCAAGGAAGAATATGACATTTACCTTTGTAGTCTATTACCGCTCTGATAACAAACACCAAACAGCAAAACGAAAGGACTCGTGATGACTCAGATTACCGATTTTGACAGCATTATTAATGAAAGTACGCCTAATAACATTATTCTCAATAATATCCCCAAAGTTAATGTAGGCGTGCGTTCAGCAAATGCGCCACTCACCCAAAGCCATGATAAAGGTATTGATGTGCCGCTGATTGAAGCGACAATCGGTGATTTTTTTGATGCTATTGTCAATAAATATCCTGATCGTGAAGCTTTGGTTTCTCGCCATCAAAATATCCGTTGGATCTATCGTGAGCTACAAGAGAAAGTTAATCAGTTAGCGAGTGCCATGATTGAAATGGGGCTAGAAATCGGTGATCGCATCGGTATCTGGTCACACAATAATGCTGAATGGCTGCTGATGCAATTGGCAACCGCGAAAGTCGGCGTTATCCTCGTCAATATCAATCCTGCTTACCGTACCTTTGAGCTGCAATATGCACTGAATAAGCTGGGCTGTTCGGCATTGGTATTAATGCGTCATTTCAAAAGCAGCGACTATACGCAAATGATTCGTGAGCTTTGTCCTGAGATTTATCATAAGAACTATCAGCAATTGGACTTGGTGGAGATTCCAACGATTGAGCGCATCATTTGGATTGACGAGCCAGCATCTGATGAAAATTTCAATTTTATGCAGAAATTCTCTGCTTGGATGGCAGAGGGTAATGCAAACGACCCTCGTTTAGCTGCGCGCCAAGCCCAGCTAAAGAATACCGATGCTATTAGTGTGCAGTTTACTAGTGGGACAACGGGTACACCAAAAGGCGCTACTTTAACGCATCGAAATATCTTGAATAATGGCTACTTCCTTGGCGAAGGTATGAGGCTGACAGAGGAGGATAGGCTATGCATTCCATTACCGCTTTATCACTGCTTTGGCATGGTAGGTGGTAATTTAGCTATTTTGACCCATGGTGGCTGCGCGGTGTATCCCAACGATGGTTTTGATCCGCTAACGGTATTGCAAACGGTGGAAGAGGAAAAATGTACCGCCTTGCTTGGGGTACCGACGATGTTTATCGCAGAGCTCGATCATCCAGAATTCGACAGCTTTGATTTGTCCAGCTTGCGTACTGGTATCATGGGCGGCTCTAGCTGTCCGATTGAGGTCATGCGCCGCGTCATGGATAAAATGCACATGAGCGAGGTGACGATTGCTTATGGCATGACCGAGACCAGTCCAGCTTCTTGTCAAACCAGCTCGCAAACACCCCTTGAAAAAAGAGTTTCTACCGTAGGGATGGTGCTGCCCGCGCTTGAGGTCAAAATCGTGGATACCGAAACGGGTGATGTCGTCCCGATTGGAGAGACGGGCGAATTACTCACTTATGGCTACGCGGTGATGAAAGGCTATTGGGGCAGCCGCTTTAAAACACGCGCGGCGATTACGGATGGCTGGATGCATACGGGTGATTTGGCAGTGATGGACGAAGATGGCTACATCACTGTGGTGGGTCGTAGCAAGGACATGGTCATTCGCGGCGGCGAAAACATCTATCCAGTAGAAGTCGAAAACTATCTCTATCGTCATCCGAAGATTCGCGATGTACAAATCGTCGGTGTTCCTGATAAAAAGTATGGTGAGGTACTCGCGGCGTGGATTATTACAAAAGAGCCAAATAGCTTAAGCGAAGAAGAGGTAAGGCAGTTTTGTTGTGACCATATTGCTCATTATAAAGTGCCGACCTACTTTCGTTTCGTTGATGAATATCCAATGACCATCACTGGTAAAATTCAGAAATTCAAAATCGTTGAGCAAATGATAAAAGAATTGGGTCTGGAGTGATTTGAGACTATTAATCACTGGAAAAGCCAGCTTTTTTCTATATGTGATAAGGCTGGCTTTTTTGATTTAAGTCATTCAAGAAATTCGTCATTTAATTATGACTGATGAATTTATCGTATATTATCATTTTAAATGATACATATTGTATTACTATTATTGACAGTCTTCGATTTAAGACGGTATAGTAGCTAACGATAGTCAAGACCTGTTCAAGGAAGAATGAATTGATGATAGGCGACTAATAAGTACCATAAAAAGTAAAACGAAAGGACTCGTTATGACGCAAAATTCTGATTTCGATGCGACTCAAATTGATTTTGATACTATTCTAAATAGCATTCCTAGTATTAATATGGGCGCACGCTCAGCAAATGCACCGCTTACCCAAAGCTATGATAAAGGCCCTGATGTACCGCTCATTGAAGCGACTATCGGTGACTTTTTTGATGCAATTGTATCTAAGTATCCAGAGCGCGAAGCTTTGGTTTCTCGCCATCAAAATATCCGCTGGACTTACCGCGAGCTACAACAGCAAGTCAATCAGCTGGCCAGTAGTATGATTGAGATGGGGCTGGAAATCGGTGATCGCATCGGTATCTGGTCGCACAATAATGTTGAATGGCTGCTCATGCAATTAGCGACGGCAAAAGTCGGTGTCATCCTTGTCAATATCAATCCTGCCTATCGTACTTTTGAGCTGCAATATGCCTTGAATAAATTGGGCTGCTCAGCGCTCGTACTTATGCGCCATTTCAAAACCAGCGATTACGCCAGTCTCATCAGTGAACTGTGTCCTGAAATTTATCATAAAGACTACACTCAGCTTGATTTGGTCGAGATTCCGACGATTGAGCGTATCATCTGGATTGATGAGCCAGCATCTGAAGAAACCTTTGGCTTTATGCAGAAATTCTCTGCATGGATGGCGGAAGGTGATGCCAATGATCCACGGGTTGCAGAGCGCCAAGCCCAGCTCAAAAATACTGACGCTATCAATGTACAGTTCACCAGTGGCACGACTGGTACGCCAAAAGGTGCAACTTTAAGCCATCGTAATATTCTTAACAACGGTTACTTCATCGGTGAGGCCATGAACCTTACTGAAGAAGATAAACTGTGTATTCCGGTGCCACTTTATCACTGCTTTGGTATGGTACTCGGTAACCTAGCGATTCTCACGCATGGTGGCTGTATCGTTTATCCGAACGATGGTTTTGAGCCACTGACGGTATTACAAGCGGTGGAAGAAGAAAAATGTACGGGTCTACATGGCGTGCCAACGATGTTTATCGCTGAGCTTGACCATCCGGAATTTAAAAACTTTGATCTATCGACTTTGCGTACTGGCATCATGGCAGGCTCTAGTTGTCCGATTGAAGTCATGCGCCGCGTCATTGATGAGATGCACATGAGCGAAGTCACCATTGCCTATGGCATGACAGAGACCAGTCCAGTATCTTGCCAGACTAATGAACATACGCCGCTTGATAAGCAAGTATCGACCGTTGGTTTAGTGCAGCCTGCGCTTGAGGTCAAAGTCGTCAATACTGAAACGGGTGAGATTGTCGCATTGGGCGAGACCGGGGAGTTATTGACACGCGGTTATTCAGTGATGAAAGGCTATTGGGGCAGTCGCTTTAAAACCCGCGCGGCTATCCAAGATGGTTGGATGCATACGGGTGATTTGGCTACGATGGATGAAGATGGTTATGTCAAAATCGTTGGTCGTAGTAAAGATATGGTCATTCGCGGCGGCGAGAATATTTATCCGGTCGAAATCGAAAACTATCTCTATCGTCATCCAAAGATTCGGGATGTGCAAATCGTCGGTATTCCTGATAAAAAATATGGCGAAGTACTCGCGGCATGGATTATTCCTAAAGAAGCAGACAGCTTGACAGAAGAGGAAGTTCGCGAGTTCTGTAGCGAGCATATTGCCCATTATAAAGTACCGACTTATTATCGTTTCGTGACTGAATATCCAATGACCATCACTGGGAAAATTCAGAAATATAAAATTATTGAACAAATGAAAGAAGAGCTGGGTTTGTAATCAGATGATGACTTAATCTGTAATACTAAAGACTATTTCAGATCTGTTATATTAAAAATTATTATTATGAGTCAAGACTAAAAGAAAAAAGCCACTCGCATTTACGTATCTACGTATTAAAGAAAAAGGGATATCATGAGCGCTATCATAACCAGTAAACTGAGTCCAAATGCCGCTGAATTTCAGCAAAACAGTGCCGCCATGCAAGCGGTGGTCGATGACTTATATGGTCACTTACGTAAAGTCGTGCAAGGCGGTTCAGAGCGTGCCCGCGCCAAGCATTTAGCCCGTGGCAAACTCTTGCCTCGTGAGCGCGTCGAGCGTTTGCTCGATGTAGGTACGCCATTTTTAGAAGTGGCACCGATGGCAGCGCATGATATGTATGGCGAAGAGATTCCAGCGGCGGGCGTGATTGCGGGTATCGGTCGTATCAATGGCATTGAGTGTATGATTGTCTGTAATGATGCCACGGTAAAGGGTGGCACTTACTACCCAATGACGGTCAAAAAACATCTGCGTGCGCAAGAAATCGCGCAAGAAAACAATTTGCCTTGTGTCTATTTGGTGGATTCAGGTGGAGCCAATTTACCCAATCAAGATGACGTATTTCCCGATAAAGAACACTTTGGTCGCATTTTCTTTAATCAGGCCAATATGAGTGCCGCCGGTATTCCACAGATTGCCGTGGTCATGGGCAGCTGTACGGCTGGAGGGGCTTATGTACCAGCGATGAGTGACGAGTCTATTATCGTGAAAGACCAAGGCACCATCTTTTTGGGTGGTCCACCACTGGTAAAAGCGGCGACAGGTGAAGAAGTCACAGCCGAAGATTTGGGCGGTGGCGATGTGCATACCCGTCTGTCAGGGGTTGTCGATCACTTAGCACAAAGCGACACTCATGCATTGTCGATTGCGCGCAACATCGTTAGCCATCTAAATCGTCCTGCGAAGCAAGTGCCCAATCAAATCAAACCACATCAGCCACGCTATGACGCCAAAGAGCTATATGGCGTCATTCCAACGGATAAACGTAAGCCGTTTGATATCAAAGAAATCATTGCTCGTATCGTCGATGACAGTGCTTTTGATGAATTCAAATCACGCTTTGGCACGACGCTGGTTTGTGGATTCGCTCATATCGAAGGGATGCCAGTCGGTAT